>CAIJTV010000809.1:0-1886 GCA_903823635.1 uncultured Planctomycetaceae bacterium | reverse complement strand
TCTGCTCCTTGCCATTGTCGCTGGTAAGTCCATTCCTGCTGGACAGTCGCAACCAGATGAAAAGAACGCTGCCCCTGCGCCGTCAGGCAACAAGGGTGAGACAAAATCACCTGGCCTGGATCAGGAAGTTTTTTTTCGAGACAAGGTACTGCCTCTGCTCGAATCGCGTTGCTTTGAGTGCCATGGTGACGATGGTGAAGTGGAGGGTGAACTCCGTTTAACGTCGCGAAAGGCGATGTTGACCGGGGGTGAAAGTGGCCCGGTCATTGTGCCATCCGATCCCGAGAAGAGCCTGCTGATTCAGGCTGTCCGCTACGAATCTTTTCAAATGCCTCCGCGTAACAAAATGCCGGACGCAGAGATCGAAATTCTGGTGCAATGGATCAAGGACGGCGCTGTCTGGCCGGCAGACATGGAAAAATCCACCGCTCCCGTTGGAAAGTCCGAGTTCCCTTTGGAGGAACGGGTTGCTTCTCACTGGGCCTGGAAAAAAATTGTGCGGCCGGAAGTGCCGAAGGTCAAGAACACAGAATGGCCAGGCGGAGAAACAGATCAATTTCTGTTGTCAAAACTGGAACACGCCGATCTCTCACCCGCTCCGGAAGCTGACCGCAGAACTATTCTGCGCCGCCTCAGCTTTGACATTGTGGGGCTTCCTCCGACGATTGAACAGCAGGATCGATTTCTTAATGATCCTGCCGAAACATCTGCAGCGATGGAGAAGATTGTTGATGAACTCCTGGCTTCTCCGCATTTCGGTGAGCGCTGGGCTCGTCATTGGTTGGATCTGATGCGTTATGCAGAAACGCTGGGCCATGAATTCGACTATCCGCTTCCGTATGCGTGGAGATACAGAGATTACGTGATTCGCGCTTTGAACAGTGATGTTCCGTACAATCAGTTTGTGCGCGAGCACATTGCAGGCGATCTCATGGAGAATCCTCGCCGACATCCGGAGTTGGGATTCAACGAGTCAATCATTGCCACGGGATTTTGGTATCTCTGCGAAGACAAACACGCACCTGTGGACGTCAAGGCAGAAGAAGCTTCGCGAATTGACAATCAGATCGACGTCTTTGGGAAATCATTCCTTGGCCTGACGATCGCCTGTGCCCGATGTCATGACCACAAATTTGATGCGATCACGGCTGCTGATTACTATGCTCTCTCAGGTTTTCTGCAGAGTTCACGGCGTCGCGTTGAGTGGCTTGATTCTCACAACGAGACCGCTCAGCTCACCGAACTGCTTAACTCCTCTCGAAACAACGTTGCGCAGAAAATTCAGACCGGGCTTGAAGAGCTCACAACTCAACAGCTTGAGCTGATGCTGGCTGATGCAATGAAGCCTGCCGCTGGAGAAAACAAAGATCAGCGAATTGCGACGTTGCGAGCGATCCTTCAGGACCCTCGCTCGAAAGAGCTGAATCATCCCTTGTCACTGCTGGCGGCCTTCGCTCAATCGCCAAATGAACAGGCTCCGGAAGAGAGAATTCAACAATGGATCAAAAGGCGCAACGACGCCATTGCGAACCTGAGTCCTGCCGGTAAGACAACTCCAGAAGGCTGGATTGAAACCACTGCAGGATCGCCGACAGTCGTTGCGGCAAACCTGCGTGATGGCCTTCCTTCCGGATGGCGTGTGTTCGGGGCCGCCTTTGCTCATCTTGCCCCCGATCTCTCGGGCGTTGCATCGGATCCGCCCAGCAAGGACTTAAAAGACGGACATCAACTGGCGTTGTCGATCGTACGAGCAGACAGCAACAGTTTTGTGGCTGATTCGCCGAAGTCGGTCAGTTCCGGAGTTCTGTCCCCCAAACTCAGAGGCCAACTGCATTCACCGGAATTCGTGCTCACACATCCAGAGATTCAGATTCTTGCCGCCGGCC
>CAIJTV010000808.1:0-2058 GCA_903823635.1 uncultured Planctomycetaceae bacterium | reverse complement strand
GTTAACAAATGCGGCAATATTCTCCACCCGGTGCCTAAGTGATGCTGCATTCGTAACGCTCTGAGATATCCTTTTAGCCAGAGCAGCCTGCCACAAAGCCGTCCCGAGAACCCGAATCAACGCCAGGGCTCCGGGGAATACGTGGGCGGTCACTCACACTTCTTTCCTCTGCTGATTCTTTCAGGTGTGTTTCGATGCTGCGTTTTGTCAGCTCAAACCAGGACCAGATTTCGGGAGTCTCCCGCAGGGAATGGCTGCGCATTGGGGGCCTCGGCGGGCTCAGTTGGGCGCTGCCTGGACTGATGCCTCAAAGAGCATCAGCCAGCGACATAGAAGCGTCTGCACCGGGCTTCGGAAAAGCGAAGGCCGTTATCGTGGTTTTCGCCAGCGGCGGACAGAGCCAGATCGATATGTGGGATCCCAAGCCGAATGCTCCGGAAGAAGTTCGAGGAGCATTCAAGTCGATCCAGACAGCTGTGGCGGGCGTTCGATTCTGTGAACACATGCCCCGGATCGCTCGTATTGCTGACCGACTGAGTATCGTCCGCAGTATGTCGCATGAAGATCTCGACCACGGGTCTGCATTTTATCTTTCGATGACAGGACGATATCACCGCCGTCGTTCTGGAAATCCTTTACCTGCTCCGGAAGACATGCCCTGCCACGGCGCGGTGCTGCATCGTGTTCGCCCGAACTCGGCATTTCCGCAGACCGCCATTCACCTGAACGGTCCCGCAGAAGTGCCTCTGATTCTGGGGCCCGGTCAGTTCGGAGGTTTCCTCGGCAAGGGCTATGATCCTCTGACGCTGGGTGATGTCACAAAAGATGACAGCGCGGTACCGTCGCTGATGCCTCACGCGGATCTCCCGGAGATTCGCATGCAGGCACGTAAGTCACTGCTGCAATCGGTCGAAGGCAATATGCATCTTCTGGAGCAGCAGAAGCTCGAACTGGACAAGCACGCGCTGTATCAGCAGGCATTCAATATGCTGGCTCGTCCACAAGCCAGAGAGGCGTTTGATCTTTCGAGAGAGCCGGAGTCCCTGAGAAACAGGTACGGCAGAAACCGTTCCGGGCAGGCCTGTTTGCTGGCGCGGAGACTTGTGCAGGCCGGCGTTCCGCTGGTGACCGTGATCTGGTCGCACAACAATCGAGGTCAGGACATCGATCCGACGAACACAGATCTTTACGGCTGGGACAATCACAACGATATTTTCGAAGGTCTGCAGCATCATCTTCTGCCGCGTTTTGATCAGGGCTTTTCGGCGTTGATTGAAGATCTCGATGAAAAAGGAATGCTGGAAGATACGCTCGTCATTTGCATGGGCGAATTCGGTCGAGCCCCTTTGGTGGCTTTGGAACGCAACTTCGCTGGAGCTACCCCAGGCCGCAAGCACTGGAGTTCAGTCTACTCCATCGCGATGGCCGGTGCTGGAGTTCAACGCGGAGCCGTCATTGGCGAATCCGACAGTCGAGGTGCTTTTCCGCGAACAGAAGCCTACGGTCCGTGGGATGTCACCGCCACCATGTTTTCCGCGCTTGGTATCAACCCACATCAGCTTTATTACGATCTCGTCGATCGCCCCATCCCGATCTGCGACGGGCGAGTGATTTCTGCTTTGTACGGGTGATGTGTAGATGGAGAGAGAAGCTCTCTCTGCCCTTCATCAAGCCGCATTGCTGATGTCATCACCGTGGAGGTAAGGATAGAACATACGGCCGATTTCATCGCTCAAACGCCAGATGTATTCCATGCGAAATGTGTCATAGCTCACATCGGTTGCGGAACGTGGCACCTGGATCGGGAAAATGCTGTTGACTTCTCGTGAGAAGATACGTTTGCCGTCGCCATCAGTTTCCATCTCATACACGCTGACAATCGCGTCACATCGGCCACGAAACAGAGTATTGCTGTCACGTTCGTAAAGAGAAAAAGCACTGACATCGATATAGATCACATAGTTGACGTCAAACTCTGCTCCGACTTCAACGGCTGTATCCCAGTCCGGGTTATCTCTGAGCCACGTCTGAACTTCAGCATAGGTCACGACCTCACTC
>CAIJTV010000807.1:0-6456 GCA_903823635.1 uncultured Planctomycetaceae bacterium | reverse complement strand
TTGTCGCCGGACGCAGTTTACTGTGAATCGGTCGCCCAGTTCTCCATCCAACGGAACCGTCATTTCTTATGTCCTCAGATTCGAATACGAAACAAGAATTCCGACCGATGGCTGATTCTCCGATGGGCGATCTGGCGATCCTTGCGGGCTCGGGCAATCCCATCTTTGCTCAGCGAATTGCTGACGCACTGGGAGTCAAGCTGGCTCCCTGTCAGGCTCAGATCTTCAGCGAGGGCAATGTCTTTGTCCGAGTTCTCGAGAACGTCCGCGGGCGAGACACGTTCGTGATTCAGGGCGTGCATCGTCCGGTGAATGACAATTTCGTGGAGTTGTTGTTCTGGATTGATGCCCTGAAACGCGCTAGTGCTTCGCAGGTTACGGCGGTGATTCCTTACTTCAGCTATGCCAAGGGCGACAAGAAGGATGAGCCACGAGTTTCAATTCGAGCCCGCGTCTGTGCGGATGCCATCGAAGCCGCCGGGGCAGATCGAGTTCTGACAATGGATCTGCACAGTCCGCAGATTCAGGGGTTTTTCAGTGTTCCGGTCGACCACTTGTATGCTCGCAAAGTGATCTGCGACCATGTTCGTTCTCTGGATATCCCTAATCTTGTTATCTGCAGTCCGGACGTCGGCTTTGCAAAGTCTGCGTCATCCTACGCCAATCTTTTGGGTGTGCCTGTTGTCATCGGGAATAAACAGCGGAAAGATCACACCGAGCGTGCTCAGGTACTGGAAGTAATCGGTTCGGTCGACGGCTGCAATGTGTTGATGGTCGATGATTTCACCATCACTGGTGGATCGCTTGTGAGCATGGCGGAAGTGCTCAAGGCACGCGGAGCCAAAGACATCTACGCCGCGGTTTCACACGGGGTGTTGTCGGACGGGGCCGTGGCCCGAATCGAAAACAGCGAGATCCGGAGTCTCTTTATCACCGACACGGTCGAGCCCGCTATTGAGCCGCTTGGAAAAAAGATCGAAGTCATTTCTGTCGCACCACTGTTTGCTCAGGCCATCCGCTCCATCCATGACCGAACGAGTGTGAGTATGCTGTTCCCGGATGTGAAGGCGCTTTAGGCGACGGTCGGCAGCCTGAACTTGTAAATGTGTGATTCACAGCATGCTTGTTGATGATTGTCTGAACAACGCATGACGGCGAACCGCGGAACAAAAAAGCCCGACACTCTTTGAGGTCGGGCTTTCGGCTCGCGTTGGAATTGCAGCATAACGAGATCATAGTTCGCGGATGCGGATGTTACGCCATGACACGTCGAATGGACCGGTGCCGGCGCCGATGCCGTGAACCTGCAGGCCGATGTGGCCCTTTGGATGAGTCTTATAGATCTCTTCATGAGTCAAGTCGGCAACCATATGACCGTTGATCCAGGTCTGGATTCGAGCACCCTTGGCGACGATGCGGTACTGATTCCACTCACCATTCTTAAAGAAATCGTGAGTGTGCTTTTCGTCTTTCGGTTCCGGTGAGAGCCAGCCGTACTTGGTTGATTCTCCGTAAATGTATCCAGCCTGGCCAGGCCCTGCTTCAATCTCTACCTGTGGGCCGTGGAAAACTCCAAGTCCCTGCTTGTTGGCATCGACATCGGCTTCAGTCTTTCCACGCGAGCGGATCTGAACGCCGGAATTGAGCTGATCATGAACCTTCACTTCGAACTCAAGTTCAAAATCGCCAAACTCTTTTTCGCTGGCCAGGAAGGTATTCGGGCTGCCTTCCACGGTCACGCCGTGAATTGTGCCGTCCTTGACTTCATAGGTAGCCTTCCCGTGTTCGGCCTTTTTCCAGCCGCTCAGGGTCTTGCCATCGAACAGACTCACCCACTTGTCGTCGGCCGCATGTGTCAGTGGAGCCACAGTGAGAGCCAGCATCGCAAGGCTCAGGATTGAAAATCGTAACATCAGAAATTGGTCCTTTCGGCTTGATCAGGAAAGCTGAGACAGAGGCGGGTGCCTCAATAAAACCCGCAGGTGACCCGGTGTGAGGGTCGACAGGCTTTTTCGTATCGTGTTCAGAAAGTGGTCAAATGAAAAGCGATCAAGGGCGTTGGAGCAGCCGATCTGGAGAAACTCTGTAGACAGGTATCGCGAGGCATGAAAGAATGGGATGATCGCTATACGCGACCAACTCGGGTCTGAAAGTTTCAGAATTGGATATGGCAATGAAAATACGGCTTAAGAACGCGGCTTTGGCTGCTTTCGCGGGTGCTCTGATGTCTGCAGGGTGCGGGGAAGACGGGACCGCGGACGGCAACACTACTGCGACGTCAGAGGTCGTGACACCAGTTTCCGGGCAGTCCCCGTCTACCGAGACGAAGACCTCGGATGGGATGGTGAAAGCCGAGCCGACAGAAGAGACGTTTGAACTAAAGCCACTGTCGTTAAGCGGTCTCTCCGGTTCCAAAGGAGCTGGTGGAGATGATACTTCTGCGAGCGGAAAGTCTGATACCGAAAAGCAGATCCAGGCAATTATCACGCATCTGCAACCCCTGCAGATTCTATTAGGGCAATGGCGCGGGACGACTCGCCGGGAGTACGAAAACTTTAAGGCTGTCGACAATCATGAATGGGTTTGGGACTTGCGAACCGATGCGAAGAATCCGGCTCTGACGATCAACTCCGATAAGAGCCCGTACTTGAAGCAGGGACGACTCAGTTGGAATGTTGACGACCAGAAATTTACTTTGACGGCCACTGATACTGCCGGAACAAAGCGAGAGTTTGTTGGCGACTTTACAGACCCGGTCCATGAGATTGTGGGAAGCGACGACAAGCTCCATAAAGTGTTTCGACTTGAATTCAATCAGGTTGACAAGTCCGGACAGTCTTCTGGTGAAATGTGGCAGTTGTCGTTCGAACAGCAGGAGAATAATCGCTATCTGCTGGAAGTGGCCAAGCGACGCGGCAACGCGGCTTTTACAAGGTACGACACAGTTTCAACTCAACGCGAAGGAACTTCGTTTGCCCTGAGTGACACGGATTATGCTGAGAAGACCTGCATCATTTCAGAAGGTCTGGGAACGACGGAAATTGTGTTCAAAGGCCGTTCTTACTGGGTTTGCTGTAGTGGTTGCAAAGCCGCGTTTGATGAAGATCCCGAGACCTGGATTGCCAGAGCGGCAGCTCGCCCGAAGAAATAGGATTGCGATTTGAAGTGTGACTCAGAGGGGCTCAATAAGGACCGGCGTATCGATGTCGTGTAAGTGTTGGTGTTCGCTCTGCGAAAGCACGTGCCGTTGCGGAGCAAAAGCTGACACTGATATTTTCGTTTGTCCCTTAAGGTCTGTTCGAAAACTTTTTTATCCTCCAGGCTTCCATGGCTGACGGAAAACATATCCTCGCAATTGACGTTGGGAATACTCGCGCAAAATTCGGGCTGTTTCGACAGACGTCAGCGAAGAATCCTGAACCTCTGGAGATTGCTGCTCGCATTCTCAATGAGACAGCCGACGTCTCACGTGCGTTTCATGAATGGTGGCAAAGTCTGGGTGTGAAGGCTCCTGCGATCACGATGGTGGCGGCCAGTGATCCGGAAACTCGTGATCTGCTCTTGCACAGTTGGCCTATTCAGGAT
Source organism: uncultured Planctomycetaceae bacterium (assembly GCA_903823635.1). Classification (GTDB taxonomy): domain Bacteria; phylum Planctomycetota; class Planctomycetia; order Planctomycetales; family Planctomycetaceae; genus SXXK01. The sequence continues at coordinate 2,871 of CAIJTV010000807.1, read as the reverse complement.
TGTCGTCCCGTCACGATCTTTGGTTTTCGTCAGATTCCAGTAGGCGTAGACGTCGATTTTCCAGAACGGGTTGGCGTGGATCGGCTGTTGAATGCCTTCGCCGGAAGTCGGATGAGTAAACCCGGTCGACCGGTGATTGTGGTTGATTCCGGGACAGCAACGACCGTGGATCTTGTGACCTCCGATGGGATATTTCGCGGTGGCAGCATCTTGCCGGGGCTCCGACTGTCGGCGCACGCAATGCATGATTACACCGCGCGGCTACCACTGCTGAATGTTGATGAAGAGCTCACCGACCTTCCGACGCTGCCTGGCAGGAATACGGAGGCGGCTATGCTCGCCGGTCTGTTCGTCGGTCAACTCGGCGCTGTTAAGGAACTTATCGTCCGTTTGTCTTCGGCGGCTTCGACTCAATTTTTGGAGAGCAGTCGACCTCAGGTTTTTGTAACGGGAGGCGGCGGCAAGCAGTTGGTAAGTCATCTGGAAGATGCCACGTTTGTAGACAGTCTTCCTCTTCACGGACTGGCCATGCTGAACGCGATGGAGTTATGACGCGGGGCGGCCGTGTTTCCGGCCGCTTCGTTTTGGTCTGCTGGGTTCGAGGCTGCTGAGTTTGTAAAGCGGGTCCCCGCGGAATTTCACGCTGCTGCTCCGCCGCAGGCATGGGATCTGCCAGTGGCTTTGCCGGAGCGATCGGGGGCAGGGTCCTCATTCACCGAATGACATTCTCGGGGCGTGGTCGAGACTCGTTGGCGTCTCGAGCCACGAGCCGGAAGGTACGCCGGTCGACGCGACTTCCCTCAAGAAGGACTTCGGCCGTTGACAAGGTTTCGCCACTGGCGTTAGGACGCACTTCGAGTCGGAAGCGTCGAGTTTGGCCGACAGCCACCTTATCTACGTCCACGAAGACAACGCGATCTGCGACCGGCAGACGCAACAGGTCTGGCTGATCAAGAGATTCGTCCAGAACGAGTCGCAAGCGAACGGCTGCCGCGTCTGCTGTGCCGCTATTGGTCAGGGCAAACATGACTTGTGTCCATTCGCCAACGCGAGCAATCTCCTGCTGGTCCTGAATTGACAGACGCAACGTTGGTGTACCTGCCAGTTCTCGTCGCGGTGTGGTTTCTCTTCGTGGAAGTGGTGCCGGCGTCGGTGCTGGACGCAATCGCTCGGAAGGGAATGGATCGACGACCGGGCTCTCGTCGGTCACCCGAGTTCGCGCTGCCACGGCCGTTGCGGCTGAGACTTCGGTCAGCGATTCGAACAGCGAACGACGTCCGCCACTCACGCTGAAGCTTGTGGGAGCCACGACCGTGAACCGCAGAACGTATTCTTCAGCCGGACGTAAATCATCGACGAGCCACGTTAGAGTATCGTCGCGAAAGACTGCGTTCGGACTTACTCCGCGAACGACCGTATCAAATGGCAGGATTTCACGAACGAGCAATCCGTCGATCGTTTTATCGCCCAGATTTGAAAGCGACACCTGAATCGTAATGTCGCCTGATGTCGTTTCTTCGGGAACACTTTTTTCGACTCGCAGATCATGTGTCGAGACATAAGCTCCCGGCGTGATTTTGACGCGAGACTCCAGATCTTCTACGTCGGCCAAGGGCGATTCGGGCAGATTATCCTGAGGCAACCCGAGATCATCTCCGGGCAAGCCAAGAGCTTCACGCCAGTTATCCTGTCGCAATCTGCGCACGATACGGTCGATAAAATAGGTGTCAGGCAACGAGTCAACCAGGCGACCTCGAGTCACCATGTCGGGATTCATCTCTGAACGGATCACGGAACTGCCCAGACGACGAAACGTTACGTCGAGCATTGGGATGTCTGTAATCGAACTTGGCGGATAGTTGATCGAGCCGTCAATGGGACGACGGGGACGCGGGCGAATTGGAGTGTACTCAGGACGACCGAATACAATGTAATCAGCAGTTCTGATCTGCGACACCAACTGGGAGTCATCGCGATCTTCCTTCGCAAGGATGATCGGAGCCTGCGACGCTCGCGCAGCCACGGCCGTGACTTTGTCGATCACTCCACCAGAGCGCAGGGGCGTTAACGTATCGCGATGGTAAGCGGCTGCATCTGACGCCAGGCCGCCTCCCATCAGGAAGGCGATGATGACAAGTCCGGCTGTTCCTGAGGCGGCTGCAACAACCCACGAAAGATGGGCAAGGAAGAATTCAAGAGTCTCATCGAAGCCCTGAACAAGTCCGTTCCAGAGCCGTTCGAAGACCGAGCTGATCGGACCCAGCCAATCGCCGTCAAAAATAGCCAGCATGCTGAGGCGTTCACCGTACAGCATCCCCAGCAGCATCAGGGACATAACGCCCATGAAGAACAAGATGAGTGCTGATTCCATATCCCCAACGTCCTTGCCTCAGGATTCGCATTCTCTGAAACTGCGTGGAATGCGTGAGACAAGAGGTTTAACAAAGGAGAGCGAAATTGTGAACCGGAAACCTGATTTCGGAGCTTTTTTGTAGCACGATCGCAGGAATCCGGGTTCTTCGCACAATTCTTTGATCAATACTGCTCGACCAGATAGCGGATCAGATCGGTCGAAGTGACCAGGCCTACCAGTTTCTTGCCCTCGACGATTGGCACTGAGTGAAACCCCTGAGTGCTCAGCAGTTGCGCCGCATCACGGACCGTGCTGGACGTTGGAAGTGATACGGGGTCTGCCTTCATGACATCTTTCAGGCGGTAGGTGTGATCCAGCATTGCGTCGAGGCTGCGAACGTCCTGGTTGCCAAATTCCCCGAAGCTGATTCGCAGGAAATCGGTCCATGTCAGCAGGCCGACAAGTTCGCCACCGCTCAGAACAGGCAGGTGGTGAATTCCGGAATCCTCGAACAATCG
>CAIJTV010000806.1:0-8379 GCA_903823635.1 uncultured Planctomycetaceae bacterium | reverse complement strand
TGCAACGTCAGATGAAGACGCTGCTGCGGACGATGCCAGCCGGTAAGTTTGACTCGTCGCAATCAGTCGATGCAACGACTTCATCTTCCAGCCGCTTTCCATCAGCTCAATGGCCAGCCAATCGAGCAACTCCGGATGAGACGCAGGCTTTCCGTTCATCCCGAAATCAAACACAGTCGGTACCAACGGCTGATGGAAATGTCGCAGCCACATGTGATTGACAGCAACACGAGCGGCCAGCGGGTTCTCCGGACTGACGACCCAACGAGCAAACGCGAGGCGGCGCCCTGAGCTTGACGATGGGTAAATCGGAGTAAACCGCGTGTACGCTTCGAACGGCTCTGCGGCCACTTTCGCAGCAGTTTCAGCAGCAGTCTTTGCTGCTGTGACGGCGGCCTCAGCATCGGTAACAGCTTTTGTCTTCTTTTCATCGGCCGGCATTCCTTCGCCGGGAAGTGCTGCCTTAGCAGTCTCCAATGATTGTTCGGCCGTGGCCAGTTTGAGGTCTTCCTGCAGCAGCAACCATGTCTTCTCTGCTTTGCCGGCGGCTAACGACAGCTCTTTCGCATTGCCTGCTGGAGGCGTCGCATAGTTGGCCGCGTCGGCAGCAATTCGAGCGGACGTAAAATCCAGCAAACCCTGAGCGACCGCCTGCTTCTTCTCCGCAACCTGCACCTGAGATTCGGCGGACTGCCGCTTTGCCATCAACATGCCTTCGCTGACTTCAGCAGCGTCTTTAACTTCAATCGCTGTGAACTCGGCCGTTGCATCATAGGTCCAGACATTCACACGTCCCTGAGCAGGACGTGGATTCGGCATTGGATAAGTTAACTGCAACTCACCGTTCAGCAAGATCTCAACTTGTGAACCGCGAACCTTCACAATCAGTTGGTGATCGCGATTCAACTCAATCGCCAATGGCTTCGATCCATTCGCCGGATACTGATCGGCTCCATTGACTCGATGAGCAATCTGCAACTTCGAACCGCCCGAGCTGACATAGATGAACGCAAGGTTCTGGTCGTCCACAACGTCAAAGGCCAGTCCGGCCGATTTGTAAACGTCACCTCCGGTAATCCGAAACTTCAAGCTTGCTGTAAAGTCATTCGAAAGTACCTGCCGGCCTTTCATGCTGCACATGGCGTCGGCCGCATCGAGCTGCTTCAGGCAACCGTCCTGATACTGCCAGTTGCCTGTTCCGGGCTCCCAGATCTCCGGGCGTGCTTTTGAGAAATCATCGGCGAGCAGAGTTGTTGACTCAGCAGGCTCGGTCGGTCGATTCTTGAATTCAATCAAAGCCAACTGAGCTTTCTCGATCGCCTGTTTCGCGGCAATCAATGATTCATTCGCTGACTTTAACTCCGCTTCAGCGTTCTGGCGTGCTTCTTCGATCACGAAAGGCTGCAGCCCGGGGTAATAAGAGCTGGCAGGAAGATTCACAGGCTCAATCGGAAGCTCACGGTTACCAAAGACAGCGGGAACGAGTGGAGCCAGAGGTTTATCTTTCAGAGGATTCTTCTCATCACCTCGCACAAACAACAGCGTCTGCGCGGCAGCGTTGGCGTCGTAGGCTCGCACGAGTCCGTCCTTCACGACATCACTCTGGCCAGGGACGCGATCGGTGCGCACGTCATGCGGTTCGAAGATCGCTCGGAGACTGTAATATTCTGTCTGAGCCAAAGGATCAAACATATGGTCATGGCAGCGAGCACAGTTGAAAGTGACGCCCATAAACGCTTTTCCGGTATGCTCGATCGTATTGTCGAGCCATGCGTTGCGATTGAAGACGTACCAGTTACGAACAAGGTACCCGGTGGCTCGTGCGGCCTGCAGGTCATCCGGACAAGCTTCATCAGCCGCCAACATTTCGACAACCATCTGATCGTAGGATTTGTCAGCGTTTAATGACTCAATAATCCAGTCCCGCCAGCGCCAGATGTGCGGCTTGCTTTCGCGAACCTCGGCTCCGTAACCGTCCCAGTCGCTGTAACGCCAGACATCCATCCAGTGCCGTCCCCAGCGTTCGCCGTAATGCGGACTTGCCAACAACTGGTCGACAACTTTCTCATAAGCATTCGGCGCAGAATCATTTTCAAAGGCTGCCAGTTGTTCCGGAGTTGGCGGCAAACCAATGAGATCCAGATAAACTCGCCGCAACAAAACGTGTTTCGGTGCGGGAGCGATTGGAGCAAGCCCGCGAGCGGCATGCTGTTGAGCAACAAAGGCGTCGATGGGATGGATGGCCCCTGCTCCACCTTCATTGCCGACGAGAAGAGAACTTGAGCCTTCCACAAGAGGCACTGCGGGCCGAACTGGTTTCAAGAATGCCCAGTGAGTAATCTGGTTTTCGTCGTCAGGAATCTTAGCTCCCTGATCGATCCAGCGTCGGAGGATTTCGATCTGAGCAGCCTCAAGAGGCTTGCCTTCCTCGGGCGGCGGCATCTTCAAATCGCCAGTCTGCACTACAGCCTGAATCAATCGGCTGTCTGCACTGTTCCCTGCAACCAGAGCAGGACCACTGTCTCCGCCCTTCATAACGTGAGCAACACCATCAAGCCTCAGGCCTCCGCTGGGCTCCGCTTCGTTGTGGCACATTGCACATTTCGCGCGGAGGATTGGGCGGACATCTTTAACGTAGTCGACGGGGACGTTGGCAGCATTTGCAGAACTCTCCGCTGGCGGTGTTTCGTCCGCGAAGAGGCTCAAATGGAAGCCGCAGGTCAGCAACAGAGTGACGCTGGAAATGGTGACAAGCACTGGTTGCATAGGATCAAACCAGACGTTTGTAATGAGGCGAGAAATTCGGGGCGGGCAGGCATGCCGAACCAAGATACTTGGTTCGGCATTTGTGAATACTACCCTCGAAATCGGCCAAAGCCAACAATCGAATCCCTCGGACGCATGCAGCAAGGACCAAATTTGCGGTGAATGCGAAAAGACTGTCCACCATAGACTCAACGGATTTGTGGAATTCGACAACATCATCGCGGGTCAATTGTGCAGCAGCCTGCTGGTATGATATTCCTCTGCAAATGACTGCCGCAGACGTGGCGGTTGCGGTCGCGACTTGAAATGGGAATCAGCTTTCTGTGGCTAAAAAGAAAAGCGTATCAACAAAAGCGACGGCGGCACCGGCAGACCCTGACGATCTGCTGTCAATCCGTCGTAAGCGAGCGAAGTCGGTCATCGCGAGTTTGAAAACGCTGTTCCCTCAGGCCGAATGCGCGTTGAATCATGAATCCGCCTTTCAGTTGCTCGTCGCGACAATTTTGTCGGCACAATGCACTGATGAGCGAGTAAATCAGGCGACTCCGGAGTTGTTTAGACTTTATCCCTACGCCGACTCATTAGCAAAAGCCACACAGGAAGACGTGGAACGGATTGTTAAGCCGCTCGGTTTCTTTCGAAACAAAGCCGCCAACATTCGTGGGATGGCGCAGGCGCTTGTAGAACGTTTCCATGGAGAAATCCCGCAGGACATTGAAGAACTCATTACGCTGCCAGGAGTCGGCCGAAAAACCGCCAGCGTTGTCCTGGGAACCTGGTTTGGAATTCCCTCCGGGATCGTTGTTGATACGCATGTCAAGCGCCTGACGAATCTTCTGGATCTGACGTCATCAGAGAACCCGGAGATTATCGAACGCGATCTGATGGCGTTTATCCCGAAGTCGGAATGGATCGAGTTTTCTCATCGTCTGATTCATCATGGACGACGAACCTGTATCGCTCGCCGACCGAAATGTACCGAGTGTGGTTTGCTGCCACTTTGCCCTCGGACAGGGCTAAAACCGCTTGAAGAACTGTAAGCAAATTCCCAGAAGACCTCCCGTCGGCGGAGCGACGGGTGGATCGTTCGCCCGTCGCTCCGCCGACGGGAATTCCCGGCTCCATCAATCACCGTGAGTATTCTTAAATGCATCGGTTCTCAATGTTGTTGCTAAGCTCAGCGTTGGTTTCAGAAACTCGCGACGGCGCCAGTCACAAGACGAAAATTCTATTTTGGAGAGCCCTCGTTCTCCTGCTGCTGACGTCTTCTCTGGCGATCGCTCAGGAATCAGATCCCGCGATTGATGGAGCATTAAAGTCGCTTGATAATCGCCGCGACGTGACATGGCAGATTGCTCAAAAGATCTGGCTGGCAGCGGAGCCCGGTTATCAGGAAACTATTTCGTCCGCATTGCTGGCTGACGCGGCTGAAGCGGCGGGCCTGAAAGTCACTCGTGGAGTTGCGGAAATCCCGACGGCGTTTACGGCCGAGTTCGGTTCGGGCACGCCTGTGATTGGAATCCTTGGCGAGTTCGATGCGTTGCCAGGCCTTTCACAGCAGGCGGTGCCGGAGCCGCTTTCGCGCGATGATGGCAATTCCTTTGGGCACGGCTGCGGTCATCATCTGTTTGGCTCGGCATCCTTATCGGCCACGATTGCGATCGCCGAGCAGATTAAAGCGGGCACGCTCAACGGCACGGTGCGATTTTACGGATGCCCGGCGGAAGAAGGCGGCAGTGCCAAAGTGTTTATGGTCGAAGCCGGACTCTTCAAAGATTGCGACGCGGTCATGCACTGGCATCCGTCCAGCAAGACATCCGCCGGAGATCGTTCGAGCCTTGCTCGAGTCGCCGTGAAGTTTCAGTTTCGTGGCCGAACGGCTCACGCGGCCGGATCGCCGGAACAGGGACGTTCTGCATTGGATGCTGTTGAACTGACCAATCATGCGGCCGAACTGATGCGCGAACATACTCCTGAAGAAACTCGCATTCATCATGTCATTACCAGTGGTGGCGATGCGCCGAACGTGGTGCCGGCCTTTGCTGAAGTTTACTACTACATTCGGCATCCTGAAGCGAAGTTTCTGAAGCCGCTGTATTCACGACTGGAGCTATGCGCAAAAGCCGGAGCGTTAGCGACTGAGACTGAGTTGACGATTCGCTACGAAGGGGGAATTCGAGAAATCCTGCCGAATCAAACACTATCGAATATGGCTCGTCGCCGCCTGGCTGAGCTGAATGATTTGTCCTACAACGAAGAAGAACGGCAGTTTGCCGCGCGTCTGCAGCAGTCTCTTTCTGAACCCGTTTCGTTGGAAACTGTGAGTCGAGTCGAAGACGTTGATGGAACGATCGGCAAGGGTTCGACGGATGTGGGAGATATCTCGTGGGTTGTGCCGACGACAGGCTTCAGCACATCCTGCTGGGTGCCGGGCACGCCAGCTCATTCGTGGCAGGCCGTCGCCGCAGGTGGAACGTCAATTGGCGAAAAAGGAATGCACCTTGCCGCTCGAGTGCTGGCGGCAACCGCGATTGATATGTTTCGCAGTCCGGAGTTACTGCAGCAGGCAAAAGAGGAGTTTCAGAAACGTTTGGGCAATCAGCAATATGAGTCATTGATGCAACCCAATCAGAAGCCTCCGCTTGATTATCGAAATGCACCAAAGTCATAACCAAACCCGTCAACAGCCTGCTGTAGCGAGTTTCTGCTGAGGATCATCGAAAAATGCCGTCTGCTCTTTATGGCCTGCACAAATTGCTACGAGCAAAGTTGTCGCGTAAAAGGACGTTTCATTCCGCGGTGCTGTTCTGTGTCTTGTGTGAAATTCTGAATGTTACGGCGTTGCTGCAAACAGAGTCCAGGGTAGCGGCATCAGAGAAAGCTCAGGAAGAACTTATCTGGTTGAAGAACGAAAAACTCAAAGTTGGACTTAGCCCGTCATCAGGTGGCGCGATTGCCTGGATAAGTGCCGTTGGTTCCGATCGCAGCCTGATCAACAGTTTTGATCGTGGCCGATTGGTTCAGCAATCATGGTACGGTAAAGAAGATGGATCGCTGTGGAACAAAACGCCTTGGCGATGGAATCCGGTTCAGGGTGGTGACTGGCGAGGAAAGTCGGCCATCATTCTGGAACAGAAGCATGAACCGACAACATCGTGGGTAAAGTCACAGCCATTGCACTGGGCCACGGGCGAACTTTTATCAGAATGCACGATGGAGCAGACCGTGACGCTCAAGGACGAGATGCTGCATATTCGCTTTCGTTTTCAGTATGCGGGCGAGGAGACCCACCCTGCACATCACCAGGAGTTGCCTGCATTCTTCGTTGACCCTCATTTGGCAACTCTTGTCCTGTACGATGGCGAAGTTCCCTGGTCAGGTGCGGCGCTTGCGAGAACTCAGCCGGCCTTTCCTAACGAATACAAGAAGATCGCGGAACACTGGGCCGCCTATGTGGGCAAGAATGACCATGGAATCGGGTGTTACGTGCCAGTTGCCGATGACCTGACCTGTTACCGGTTTGGCAAAGACATGGATTCACCGGGAAGCTGTTCTTACTTTGCTCCGATCAAGACATTGGCGATTGTTCCCGGCTTTCAATGGGAGTACGACGTCTGGATTACGCTCGGGTCGGCAAATGAGATTCGCGACAGGTTTCAGCGGGTATCTCGGGAAAATCAGAGTTCTGGCCGCTAAGACCAACGTTTCTTGCTGTTCACGAGAGACTCCGCAATTCGAGCCTGAACGGCATTCAGCAGCCTTGATTCGGAGACCGAAAGTTGTCATCCTTCCCCGCTTCGATTTTCCGCGCACACCTTGCGCCGGGCCGCTGAACAGTGGTTCATGGTCGCCGAAGGCTGCGTTTTTGCAAATTCCGTGATGAAATTCGGCTGTAATGTCGATTGCAGGGAATCGAGTTTCTCCGTTTTTGGCCCTGAATTGAGTGTTTTCGGAGTTGATAGAGATGCACATTCGCAAAGGTGACACTGTTGAGGTCGTTTCTGGAGACGACTCCGGTAGTCGTGGCACCGTGCTGTCCGTAGATCGCAAGAACGGAAAAGTGGTTATTGAAGGAGTCAATAAGGTCTACAAGCACGTTCGCCGAGGCCACCCAAAGAGCCCACAAGGTGGACGCCTGCACATCGAGCTGGCAATTGACGCTTCTAACGTTCAGTTGATCTGCCCGGAAACTGGCAAGCCGACTCGCGTTGGCGTGAAGATCAATGCCGACGGCAGCAAGGAACTGGTTTCCAAGCGCAGTGGCGCCAGCATTCGACAGCTGTCTCCAGCCAAGAAGGCCTAATGCCTTCGGCTTGGAAGTGTGGCTGAAAAGCCGAGCCAAATTTCTGGCTGTGTCCAACGCATGGAAGGTTCCTGAACACTGTGTCAGGTTCTTTTGAAAAATAAAACGGGTCACGAAGTCTTATCTTCGTGGCCCGTTTTTCGTTTGCTCACTTGAAGAAATCAGCAACTTCCGAAACCATCACCGGCGGCCTCAACGTACAGAGAGATACTCGCCGACTTCTTCCGGAATAGCTTCATGGCTGGTCCACGTCATTCATGGCAATGTGTGTTGGAACTGAACTCTGCTCGTCAGATCTTAAAGGGATCTTCCGACAAGTTCGGTGCTGCCATCGGCCGAGCCGCGGACCTGCGTATTGGCACGGAGTTCATTCACAACGAACACATCGACATCACATCATCCAGCTCAGAACGCATTCGCGAAGTCGCTGAGTTTGGCGTGACCTATCGCATCACGAACTCCTGGAGCGCGGGGGTGATGAGTTTGCGACAGCCGATTGAATTACCAACAGGATTTGGCCCACGTCCTTCGATGTCGTTCTTTCTCTACAATCAGGACGGAACACAGGGCATCGCTCGTCCATTTCTTGATGGAACCCCCGCAGTTGGCCAGCGAGGAGCCGCGATCGCAGAAGCTCCCGCTGATATGCCAAAGTATCATGTGGAGAACGCATGGGATGCCGAGACCAATGCGCCGAGCCATAATTTTGTCTACGACTTTGACGTATTCCGTTTCTGTGTTCGCGACGACTGGCAACAGGTTCTGCATCACTCGTCTGACGGCACAGTCTTGTCAGGATCGCTGGAGGATCTGATTGAAGCGTTCTCTGCCGGATGCTCAATCAAACTTGGCATCGCAGGGCTATGTGATTCGCTGACGAATCCTGGAGAAGACTCAATCGATCACGAAGTCTTCGTTCAAGGTGGATCAGCGTATTACTACATGGAGCAGAAGCTCTTCATGATCGGAACTCATCCGGTCGTTCGTATTCGCCCGGCTGTCCCGATGCGATACTCCAGCGACGCCTGGGACTTCGGCTGGCTAATGATCCGCACTGATGGCCACACAGTCTACCGTCGCTGCGATCCACACACGTTGCACTTTACGGATCACGTGAGCCAGCATGGGATTCGATGGTTTGTGAGATGACGCTTAGTGATGCAGAATTGCATTCATCACTCAAAGAGTGATGACTACTTTTGTCGCATGTGTCTTTCCTCCTCGTTGTTCTCAGGACTGGCGGCCTGTGGATACCACACGCGATCAAACCTCAACTCTGCTGATAATGCAGGAGTGCTCTGATGAGCCAT
>CAIJTV010000805.1:0-2339 GCA_903823635.1 uncultured Planctomycetaceae bacterium | reverse complement strand
GGCCATCTGAATTGCCAGATTGCGATCAACGCAGGTTTGAACATGATCCAGTGACACAAAGCCCTGACAGATTTCATCAATGATTTTTGTCGGTGATTCTGAACGAGGATTGTCAGAGGTCACAATGATCGAATCGGCAGGGCTTGCAGCCTGAGCCATCAGTGGCCGTTTCTCGCGATCTCGATCTCCGCCTGCACCAAAGACCAGTATCACGCGTCCTGGAGTCAATGCGCGAGCCGTCGCGAGGCAATGAGTAATGCCGTCTGGGGTGTGGGCGTAATCGACCAGCATTGTGAAAGGCTGGCCGAGGTCAATACGTTCCATGCGACCGGGGATTTCTGTCACGGCCGAAAGTGAGTCCGCAATGATCGGCAGATCCAAGCCAAGCTGCTCGGCCATCGCCGCCGCCGTCAGAAGATTGAGAGCGTTGTGGCGTCCGACCAGGGAAGAGATGAACTCAACTGTTCCGGACTTCAGATGCATTCGCAGAGTCTGAGATCGTGGAGTGGCCGAAGTCAGCTCAACACGTGTTTGTGCCGTTTCTGAGAAGCCAAATGTCGTCACATTGGTGCTTGAAGGCAGCAGATCGAGGACAGCTCGGCAGCCCGGATCGTCCACGCCGATCAATAGCGGAGCACCTGGCTGTAGCAGATCGGCGATTCGAGATTTCGCAGTTCGATAATTGCGGACGTCGCCGTGATAGTCGAAGTGATCTCGTGTAATATTCGTAATTGCCGCAACGGCCAACGGCAATGCCGCACAACGGCGCTGATCCAAAGCGTGACTGCTGATCTCCATGACGCAGTGGGAGGCTCGTTGTTTGGCCATGTCGGCGAACAGATGAGCAATCTGCGGTGGAGCTGGAGTTGTCAGTGCAGCCACCGAACGTGCGCGGCCGTTGCTGTATTCGATTGTCCCCAGTAAGCCTGTGGTTCGACCGGCTGATTCGAGGATCGCTCGCAGTAGCCACGTTGATGTGGTCTTGCCATTGGTTCCTGTCACACCGGCCACGGTTACGTTTCGTTGAGGATTCCCGTGCTGCGCCAGACAGATTTTTGCAAAAGCCGCGCGGACGTCAGGGACCACACATTGAGGAATGTTGATCCTGGCGTGAGGCCGTTCAACCATCACCGCCGACGCCCCGGCGGAAACCGCGGCTTCGATAAATCCGTGGCCGTCATGAGATTTCCCGGGGACAGCCACGAAGACTTCTCCCGGACGAAGGTTACGGCTGTCGCAGCAAAACGAAGACGCAACAACATCCCCGGCGCTGACAAAACTGACCGGGCCTAATGTCTCACGAAGGCTGAGCGAGCTGACTTCCATGCCAGACAAATTCATTTTGTGAGCTGTTTGTTAAATAAGGAATAACAATTGGCTCCTGATTGTCACTCTGGGCAAAAACTGGGTCAACCGCAGTTTGGCTTTCTCATCATACCGAATGGATGTCCATCACCGTCGCGCGGGGAGTTTCGGTAAAAAACTCCCAGAAGACTGGGTCAGAACCTGCCGGAGTCGTATGGAATCGGCAAAACAGCAGTTATGTTGACCGCAAATACCGTGCAGTGAAGCAACGTAGTCGGAACATTCCATTCGCGGTCATCTCGAGAACGAAAGGGTTTTCGCACTTGGCGGACGGCACACGGAGTATCCCGGCTACTTGTTTTAAAGGGTCTTGGCGGTAAACGATCAACCCCACAACCGTTTTGGCCGAATCGGCCTCAGAGCGAACTGAGGTCCGCCCCCAGCAAGCCAACTTTAATGCCGTTGAGTTGCAAAACCGTCGTTGCTTTCTGGTTGACCAGCAGCAGGATCAAGAGACCAAGAATTGGCACAAGGCAGAGGATTCCCAGGATGATGCCGAGAACGGTTCCGTGCGTTTTCATGGCCAGCCTGATGGTGAAAACGGCCGCGATTAATCCAACGACAAGAACGCCCAGGCCAACCAGTGGACGGATCTGCAGCGGTAACGCAAACTGGCCAGCAACTGCCAGAATGTAAACCAGAATGCAAACAAGAATCCCCTTCTGATACTTTGCCACTTTTAGCAGGTCCTCGCGAGATCCGCTGACTATTCCAATAACACGGGAGTTTGATGCCGGGGCTTCGAAAGGGTTGTAGCTCATCGTGGTCTTTCAAGTGGGAATCCGAACTGGCATACGAAAATGTATCTTAGTGTTGGTTAGTTGGCCACCCGTGTCAATGCCGACTTCGCCTTCCTCAGTAGGGACCTGCTTCTGGGCGACCTTGATCATTCCTGTTGTCGGAAATGCACCGGTTTCAAAGATCGGTACGGGGTTTGGAGACGCTAAATAAACCCGGATAAGCCAGCCTTGCCG
>CAIJTV010000804.1:0-2873 GCA_903823635.1 uncultured Planctomycetaceae bacterium | reverse complement strand
GCCATCATATTGCGCGATATCCTGTGCCTTATAGATCAGGTGGCTGCAGTCCTTCTTATTCGGGCACTCTCCAGCCCCGACATCGAGAATTGTGCTGCCAGCAGGAATAGCGGCGAGGGTCTGCCTGAGCCATGAGTTTCTGGCATCCAGATTCTTAATGCGTCCGAACATAATGATTGCTTTCCGATGAATTCCGTTTCAGCAGAGCTTCTGAGCGATGAAGTGCAGTCGTCGAAGCCTGTTCCAATCGGCGACGACCGTCAATGTCAGGGACGCGGAGGTTTATCCTGCAGGAGCTGGCGACTTCATGCGACCTTTGATTTCTGCAGATACTTATTCCGCAGGAACAGCATGTCACCATGGCGGCGAGGTGTACTCATGGAAGTGAATCCGCGGCTCTCCAGAAAAGTCTTCACCTCTGGAAACAGAACTCCGCCTTCGTAGTATGGACGAGTCGAAACTTCGACAATCACAGCGCTGGCGCGAGCCAATGTGGATCCAGCACCCTTCAACACCAGCAACTCTGCGCCCTGCACGTCGACGATCAGAACATCACATTGGTTTGCGTATTTTGTCCCGGACAGCAGTGTGTCCAGCGTGCGTGATGTCACCGATTCGACGACCCCCGTAACGTTGACAGCCGGCCAGCGAGTTCTCAGTTCCGATGTTGGCGCAAAAATCGAATTCGACTTCCCATCGTTGCTGAACGACTGAAGCGCCAACTGGTCGCCATCTTTTTCCGTCAGCAGCGCACAACAGGCTTCATGCTCGGCAGTCCCTTTATGACTCTCAAGCACCGCCGAAAGTCGCCCGTAAACTTCTGGAGAACCTTCGATCCACAATACGTGCCGATAACCACATTCTTCGTACAGGTGCCGTTCCTGAGCTAGATGAGCACCCACGTGCACCAAGGTCTCAAGTTTCAGGTCGGCTGGTGCCAACTGACGAAGCAGCCGAATTGGATCCGTCTTGCGCCGGAGGTACTTGCGGATGTAATTGAACAACGGACTTCCTCCAATGAAGCTCTTTTTTCGCACATCCCATGCGAATCCTGATCAGCTTTGGAACGGTATTGGTTTTGCCTGAACCATGCAAGATGGGATTTGCCTCAGAACAGACCGGCCGCCAATCCGCATTGCGTTAACTGCTCACTGTCAAATAGACTCCCGCGCCCTCTTAACGCGGGAAGCCTTCTCTGATTCGCCTGAGGCAATTGTTTTGTCCTCTGCCCTGTCATCCTGCATCAGGTAATCCTGTATCAGGAGTTTTCTGAAGAGTGAGTGTTCTCATAAGTGTGGAGCACGCGTCCTGCTCCGTGCTATTCTGTCTGATTGTTGTCTGCCTGCCGGTGTCGAGATGAACCGTCCGATCTCAGTAGTATGCCTGAAATGGGGGACGCCTTATCCTCCAGAATATGTGAACGTCCTGCAACGGGCGGTCCGCGATCATCTTTCGTATCCACATCGGTTTATCTGCATAACGGACACGCCCGAAGGTCTCTCACCGGATGTTCAGGTAATCCCTCTTCCTGAGATTCCGATTGAGCGACCCAAATGGAATACAGGCTATTGGCCCAAACTGGCGGTCTTTAAAAAAGGGGTTTTCGCGGACAACGAAATCGTCCTGTATCTCGATGTCGATATTCTTGTGGATCAGTCGCTGGACCCGTTTATCGATCTGATCGAACGCGAGAAGGGTCTCCGAATTATCCGCGAATGGAATCCGGATATCTGGCGACTTCTTCCTGTGAGTATGCGACCTGATCGCGGCGGAAACGGCTCTGTCATCGGCTTTATTGCCTCCGAACAGACGCACTTATTTGGCGACTTTGCTTCTGACCCCTATGGCATTGACGGTAAATTCGGCATCGATCAGATCTACATTACTCGCCAGGCCGCCAAAAGCCGCTACTGGCCAGATGGCTGGTGCGCCAGCTTTCGAAGGTCGTGTGTGCCTCATTGGCCGCTGAATCTGCTGTGGCCAAAAATTCGCAAAGCGAACGGTGCCCATATCTTTGTTTTCCACGGAGTTCCGAATCCGACCGATATGGTCGCCGATGGAAACTACCGCTGGGGAACACGGTGGCGATACGGTTTCGGGCCGGTCAAGTGGGTCCAGGACTATTGGCGTGCCTACTCTCGTAAATCGTGACGAATGAGACATTGCAGCGTTTTTCTGATTCCTCCTAGAATGCGAACCATCGCAGCCAATGGAGAATTTGCGGTTCGTTATCAAGACGTCAGGATGACCCAATGAAGAAGCGGCTTAAGTTGACCATTCGAACAGCGCGAGCGCTCCTGCAGGCCTTTGCCTTTCGACTGACTGCTGCTCTTGGCAGGCGAGGACCTTCGCGAAGCTGTCAGATCCCGGAACTGCGAACCATTCTTCAGTCGTGCCTGGGAAATGTTAAGCGCGGCGTATTCGTCGAAGTGGGTGCCTACGACGGCGAAAAATTCTCCAATACATCCTGGCTGGCAGACAATGGCTGGCGAGGCATCTATGTTGAGCCATCCCCTGAGTTTGCGGGCCTCTGTCGTCGAAGACATTGCCTGAACAATGTTGAAGTTGTGAATTCGGCCGCCGGCGAATCTGAAGGGGAAGCCGTGCTGATGCAGATGGGATCGCTCAGT
This sequence comes from uncultured Planctomycetaceae bacterium, assembly GCA_903823635.1. Lineage (GTDB taxonomy): Bacteria > Planctomycetota > Planctomycetia > Planctomycetales > Planctomycetaceae > SXXK01. The sequence goes on along the minus strand of CAIJTV010000804.1, from coordinate 243 downwards.
ACCATGAGCGCTTCCACATTCGATGCTTATCAGCACATTCCCTGGGCCAAAAACCAGATGGATTCAAGGCTGGAGCAAAAGACCACTCGAGTCCAGACACTCGACTCCATTCTGGGAGCGCAGTCCTGCCCCAGCGGTTTCGATGTCCTTGTCGTCGATGTGGAAGGATTTGAAGAAAGTGTATTTCGCAGCTTTGACCTGAAGCGATGGCGCCCCCGACTTATGATCGTGGAACTCTGTGAT
>CAIJTV010000803.1:0-4876 GCA_903823635.1 uncultured Planctomycetaceae bacterium | reverse complement strand
GATGCATGGAGTGCCTCAGGGCTACAGTCTCTATAATCCTGCGGTTAATCACGGTGGCTATACACCCGGCCCCGGCCTCGGCGTCGGAACCGCGATGCCTGGACAGGGTTACATGTCCGGACCTCACGGAATGGTTGAAGGGCTGCAACCGCAGCCTGAATATGCAATGCCTCAGGGTGGATCTTATCAGACGGCTCCGATGCAGAGCTATCCGCAACTGCAACCTATGGGGGCCCCACCGTCTCAGTATACACCTCAACAGGGACCTCCAAATCCACTGCCTCCAGCTCCACCTCAGGCATTTCCTTCTCAGGGAAATGCAGGCCAGATTAAGCCATCCATGCTGACTAAAGTGAAATCCGTATTCCGTAAGGATGGTCAGCCACAAAACAATGCTGTGAAACCTGCTGGGTGGAGCAGACCTGTGCAGAGGTAGGATCGGGATTCAGCATTTTGTTTGACCAGAATGGAACTGGGAACTTCTTCTCGATCTCAGATTACACTCATCCCTCGTTACAAATACCGTTCATTACGATGTGCAGACAGGAAGAGCACTGACATGAATCTGACGCATACTCTTCGGGCGAGATTCGCCGCAGCAGCATTAACGAGCCTGATGGCTTCGGGATGCTGCTCTACAAATGACTGCTGCACAACCTCGGAATGTAACAACTGCTCTGACCAGTGCGGTTCGTCATGTGACAGCTCCGGCTGTTCGAGGAGTTGGTACTCGAAATGCTTTCCGTGGTGTGGAAAGGGCTACCCTCGGGGACGATATGCGATTCCCGACGTCATTCCGCTGGGGGCGGTGAACAGGGCTCATTGGCATATGATGGAGACCAACGGAGAAGCTGCTGATTTCGTGATCTACCGCAACGAATTCGTGGACAATTCGTCTGAGCTGACGCCCTACGGTCGTGACCACATCATGGAGATCGCTGCGAGGATGCCATCTGCTCCGTTTCCCGTTCTGGTGCAGAGAAGCCTGAACAATGCCGACCCTGAACTTGACCATATTCGACGAGATATCGTGGTGCGAGTGTTGACAGATCTGGGCAATCAGGATGCTGATCAGCGTACCGTGGTGTCGCAGCCTTATAGTAATGGTATCAACTCGATGGAGGGTGAGCAGGACTACGGCCGATTCCGACAGATTCGCGGCCAAAACAACTTTGGCGGGGGTGGTGGCGGGATTGGCGGACTCTGATTGCCTGAGCCAACCTCCGGAATCAGCAAAGCATGTATGAGGGACAGCAGCCTGAAGAGACTGCTGTCCTTTTTTCGTTGCACTCTCTCATATCCAGAAGATGGCTTACTATTTGACGTAAGTTCATACTTAGCAGAGCGTTAAGTGCTTGACCAAGGTTCATCTCGACAGGAACGCCCGGATTCCGCTACAACCCCAGTCTCCTCTCATTCTTGCTCTGTGTTTCTGCGCCTCTCTCCGCATGTTTTTTGCTGACACTGTCCGCGAAATCTGCAATCCTCCTTTCTCACCGTGTATTCGCCTGGAGACCTGACCATGTCAGGATATCGCTGGTCGTCGTTACTGCCATTTTCGCTAATCGTTCTGCTTACCGGTTGTCAGTCCAGTGAGTCCAGCCGTTTTGCGTGGAATCCATTTCAGAAATCAGCAGATAAAGCGTCTGCAGAGAAAAGCGGTTCCGCCCTGGAGTTGCCGAAATTTGCAAGTCGGAAATCTGAGTCTCAGGAAGAGTCAGCGAGGCAGGCTCCCATGGCCGAGGAGCAGGTCGACCGCTTGCTTGCAGATGGTCAATTGGCTTTGCAGGAAGAGCGACTTGAGGAAGCGTGTATCGCGTACAATGAAGTTCTCCGATCGTCTCCTGATAATGCCACTGCTCATCATGGATTGGCAATGGCAGCCGATCTTTCTGAACAGTGGGCCGATGCAGAATATCATTACCGTCAGGCGCTCAGAATTCGACCACGGGATGCGAATCTGCTTTGTGATATTGGATACTCATATCTGTTGCAGAATCGTTATGCAGAAGCAGCTCGTTATCTGAATCATGCAATCGAGGTGAATCCACAGCATGAGAGTGCTCAGATGAATCTGGCATTGTTGGATTTACGACAGGGAAATCGTCAGGCTGCTGAGAGTCGCGTGATTTCAAAGTTCGGTTCCGGCGCGCAGGCTAAGCAGATTATGGCCCAACTTGAAGGCCAGACGACGGCCGTGACAGCAGCGTTCAAGACGGATGCTGCAACATCCATCCCATCCAACGCCACGTTCGAGCAAGTGCAGGAGCTTGCTCGGCAAGAGCGGTTAGAAGCAGAACGCCGCAGAGCCGGTCAGGGGATGCATCAGGAGCCTGCCAGTCAGCCCGCAGGTCAAATGCAGCAACAGCCGATGATGCCGCAGGTTCAGCACCAGCCAATGACAGGGTCCGATCTTCAGGTCGTCTCAAACCGCAATGGCTTGCCCAACGGATCCGCTTACGATGCCAATACGGGGCTCCCAATATCAATCCCGGGAGCCCGACACGCGGAGTTAGCTGCCAGATCGGGGGGACAGTTTCAGGGCGGTCAGACTTTGAGTAATGAGTCTACCAGTGGTCCGATGTTGGATGCTTGGCAGTCAGGAGGAGGAACTCCTCCGACTGGCACAAGTGCATATGGTGGAGAGTTGCCCGGTCATGGCAATTCTCAAGGCTTACCACACCCCGGAACCTACGCTCCGGGCAACAATGGGATTAGGTCGACTTTGGGCGTCAGTATGTCAAATGAGTTGCTGAATACTGGCGCGGCGAATGGAAACGCTCCTGTAATGAAGCCGACATCGCCAAATTCACCTGTCAATGGAATGCCCATCCTCAACAACATCCATGGAAACGCGGCATCGTCGGGAACAATGAATTCGAATCCGGTCGCTGCGCCACAACCACTCGGCTTCAATCCTCCCCCCGCCAAAGTTGTGCCGATTCATTCGTCCGGCACATTTCAGGCACCTCAAAACGGCAGTGTAAGTTACGGCCAGCCGATGGGATTCAACGCACCCACAGCAGCGGCGGCTTTTCAGGCTCCCCCCGCTTCAGCTAACGGGGCTTCGGCACAAGTGAATTCAAGTGGCTCCCCAGCAGTCTACGTAGAGGGACTGAATGCAGGTCCAGGGGCGATTTTTCCGGTGAGTGGTCAAAGTCCAGCGGGCGGAGCCTTTGCTAATCCCGCAGAACGAACCGCAAACCTTAACATGAATAATATTAGCTCTCCCGGCACCAACTCCATGGTCAATGGTGCCATGTATCAGCAACCAGAATCTGCCCTGCCCTCTCAGGATTGGGCGAACCAGCAGCAGCAGCAATTGCGATCGCAACAACTTCAGTCTCAGCGATGGCAGGAACAACAGTCAATGGGTCGCCAGCCAGTAACCATGCCCCCGCAGAACTCCCCTTCATGGGGAACCGGAAGTTCTGGTGGTCCCCCCGGCTCCTGGCCCGGACCGCGTCCAACCTTGGTAAATCCGCTTGAAGCTTACGAGAAACAGCGGCAGCAACTGGACTCCGAGTACAATCGAACGTTACAGCAATTAGATCGACAGAGCCCATCAGCGGTGCCTCAGTTTTGAATGTTGCTTACGACCAGTAATGTCTCGACCGCGATCGCAGTTCGGAAAACCATGTCATGCTTGCGTGGCTGTGATGATGCTGGATAAGCCCTTCGAGGGACCATCATTGATTCTGAGAAAGTGAGCCACGTATCCCTGAAGCGTGGAAGCAAAAGATCTGAAGCGAGTCGAGCCTTTAGATGCCTTTTCGGCCTGAACAATTCGTCAAGCGACGCCAACAATCGTCTGCTGGCAAACAACAAGTGTAAATGGAAGTCGCCACACCATTATGTCACACCAACTTTGGGGACCCTTCCATCTGATGCCAAACTGTCGGCTGTGGGTTGCCGAAGATCGTACTTGCAACGATGCAACGGAATCCGCTCAAGACCAGAGACTAGCTGAAACACTACTGACAAATCGGGATCGAGATCGCTGGAACAGGTACAGGCCATTAGAGAAAAAGAGACAATTCCTGAGTTCCCGACTCGTGATCAGGGCCGTATTGAATTGTGAGTTCGGAGCCAACTCGGCCAATTTGTTCGTAGACACAATGGAGTCGGGTCGACCAATGCTGGTAGATTCTCAGGGACGTCGGGTTGCCAGTATCAGCCTGTCTCACACCGGAAACATGACCACAATCGCACTGAGTGACATTCGCTATGACCTGGGGGTCGACATCGAACCTGTACAGCAGATGAATGCCCGTGCTTTCGGTCTTTCTTTCATCAATAGATTCGAGTACGACCAACTGATGCAAGAAGGGTTAACTGAAGATCCGCATGCAATGCTTGCAATTTGGACGCTCAAAGAAGCCTTCTGGAAAGCTCTCGGCGGTCCGCAGGACACTGCATTGGGAGACATTGTGATTGAATACCGTAATGCCATTCTAAACACAGATGTCGCCTGCATGACGGGCAAGGGAAAGCCCTTGGCCACACAGTTTTTTGGACATGGGTTTTCCTTTCCCGGTGAGTTAAGGAACTACTCATCTCTCAATGTCCCGGAATCGGAGATTTCAGCCTTCGTTGGATGTGTTGTTCTCGTGGACACAGAGCTCGCTGAAAACCATGAAAATGTCCAACGACAGCCCTTTTGACGGGCTGAGATAGCCCCCATAGGAAACATGGGCAATCTTCTCAACGAGACAGGCGAACGGAACGCGATTTTTCTAAGGATAAACGGTAAGGAATTGCCTCCCTCGCAATTTAAATTGGCGATACACTTCATTCAAATCCACGTACACATTGCTCGAATATGTGATCTAAAGTCGGGGGTGAGATGCTCTGGATTGTCACTGCCGTATCGTGG
>CAIJTV010000802.1:0-3443 GCA_903823635.1 uncultured Planctomycetaceae bacterium | reverse complement strand
CGGATTTGCGCAACTGGAGCGGTGCAGCGGTAGCTCAATGGCACTTCCCTTGCGGGCTCGAAATCGTAGCAGAGGTCGCCAAGGCGCTCGGCGGGCTGCGTTCCTGAGTCACAGCCGAAACGCTTGGCGCGTTCCGCTTTTCGGTATGGCCTGTTGTTAGTCGCAAATCCAGCGCATACGGCCGGCGAACGAATCAGGGTGTGACCCAATGGGCCGAGAGCCTGAGGTATCGGAGTCGCGAGAATCAGAGGAATACTGGCAGGTTTTTGACATTTTCTCTCTCACGAATTCGAACGCCGTACGAATTGGCAAGTCTCCGGACATGTGCATCGGTCTGCACGATTCGGGTTCTTGACGACGCGATGATCATGGGTAACCGATCCGCACTTTTGTCCAGTTGCAGCGGAAACGCATCGATAGTCTGTTAAAACCGTGAACGAATTTAGTGTTCCCGGGTAGTCGATTTGTGGTCTCCGCATCAAAATGATCAATCCAGTTCGACTCGCGGAAGTCACGTCGGGGTTTGCAGTGGTAATTGAACAGATCCGGATCTGCAGAGGTATTATTCGATGAAATTTCTTATCGCCCGTCACGTTGTGTTGCCAGTCGTCTTGCTGGGAGTCACGTGTGCCTCATGGAGTTTGCTGGCTCAGGAAGGCAAGGTTCTTCGGCAGCGGTTTGAGAGTCTGGACAAAAATTCAGACGAAAAGCTGAGCACAGAAGAACTGTCCAACAAGGCAATTTTTACGAAGCTGGATGCCGACAGTGATGGCTTTGTTACGTTGGACGAAGCCACTGCCGCGTTCAAAGCGGGCACGCTGACTCGCGAAGAAGTAGAAGGACAACCAGCTGCGAAGCCGACACCAGATCCAATCTCCTCAAAGACAACTGCGGGCGCGATGGCTGCTGAAGGAGCAAGAGATCTGCGTCAGTCTGCAAAAACTCTCCGTCCGGCTGACCACGGCGTTGGACGTTATATGGCCGATGTGTCTTTTGCCGACATCAACGGGGCCCCGCGCTCTCTCAAAGAATTCAAAGAGAAATCTTACGTCGTTGTCGCGATGACCAGCACCAGTTGTCCACTGAGTCGTAAGTATTTGCCTTCGCTGGTTGAGTTATCTCAAAAGTATTCGCCGAAGGATATTCAGTTCATCGCGATCAACTGTGTACCCACGGATCGAATGGATGAAATGAAGACCGCCGCTGCATCACTCGGTGAATCTGCTTGCTACGCGCATGATGCCGACGAATCTCTTTCAAAGCATTTTGGCGCGCTCACAACGACGGATGTTTTAGTGCTCGATGCGGCCCGCACCGTTGTGTACCACGGTGCCATTGATGATCAGTATGGAATTGGCTACTCACTGGATGCTCCCAAAAATCGCTTGCTTGCCGACGCGTTAGATGACTTGCTGGCAGGCCAGACACCTCAGATCGCCGCTACGCTCGCGCCGGGCTGCACGATTGAACATGACGCCGAGGCCCGTTCTGTCGAGTCGAACTGGACTTATCACAATCGAATCTCGCGAATCATTCAGACCAACTGTCTGGAGTGTCATCGCAGTGGCGGAGTTGGCCCGTTTCCTCTGGAATCCTATGCGGATCTCGTGGGCCATACGGGCATGATTCGTCAGGTTGTTGACGATCGCACAATGCCGCCGTGGTTTGCTGGAAACTCAGAAGAGAAACACTCCAGCCTCTGGGCGAATGATCGATCTCTGACAGATTCAGATCGTGCCGACCTGCTGGCATGGCTGGAGAGTGACAAGCCGGAAGGAGATGCTGCAGATGCTCCGCAGAAACGACACTTTGTCGATGGCTGGACGATCGGCACGCCGGACCTTGTCGTGCAGATTCCTGAACCAATCAAAGTGAAGGCCACTGGAACGATGCCCTATCAGTTCGTTACGGCGCAGACGACGCTGGACGAAGACAAATGGGTTCAGGGTTATGAGATCGTGCCGACAGATCGCAGTGTTGTGCATCACGTGATCGTCAACGTTCACGAAAAAGGCTCGGGGCGTATTCGTGATCGGGAAGAGGGAATTGGCGGCTACTGGGCTGCCTATGTGCCGGGCAACGCAGGTCAGCTTTATCCGGATGGATTTGCGAGGAAGCTTCCAGCCGGTGCGACGGTTAGCTTTCAGATTCATTACACACCCACCGGAACAGCGACTGAAGATCAGTTGAAAATGGGACTTGTGTTTGCAAAGTCGGAGCCGAAGTATGTGATCACCACGCTGTCGCTGGCAGATACGGACCTGAATATCCCGCCTCGTGCCGCGGATCACGTGGAAACCATTACGCGTCCCGTGCCGATGGACGTCAATGTCATGGCCTATATGGCTCACATGCATGTGCGAGGTAAGTCGTTTAACTATGAACTGATCAAGCCAGACGGGCAGACAGAAACACTGCTCGACATTCCGCGATACGATTTCAATTGGCAGTTGCGTTACGACTACCGTGAGCCACGCGTGATCCCTGCAGGCAGCCGTGTGAAAGTGACTGCTGTGTTTGACAACAGTGAGAATAATCCGGCAAACCCGGATCCATCGCAGACTGTTCATTGGGGACAGCAAACGTTTGAAGAAATGATGATTGGCTACGTCGAGACCTATGTAGCGGTCGGCGAGGAGCGTCCTTCGCTTCGAGGATCAGAGGGGAACGGGCAGGCCTTGTTTCGGCTGCTGGATTCTGATGCTGACGGAAAACTGAGCAAAGAAGAAACCAATAAAGCTGCAGAACGTGTCCCTCGCCTGCGGGAAAATCCCGGCCTTCTGGATCGTCTTTTTGAGCGGAGTGATGCCGACAAGGATGAACATCTAAGTCAGGATGAGTTTGATAAACTTCGTGAACAGATTGCCGGGCGTCGTTAGCCAGTTTGTTGAACAGAAAGCTCCGCCATGCGATTTCAAAAGCTCCTGTTGATGGTGTTAGTCAGTCTTCTGCTTGTGTCCAGTGGCATGGTGAATGCCGCTGAACTCAAACAGCGAGACTGGATGATCGAGGGCGTGACTCGGCAGGCCCTTGTCGCTCTTCCGGACTCTGCAAAACAGGTTCCTTCACCGCTTGTCTTTGTCTTTCACGGACATGGTGGCAACATGCGGCAGGTTGCTCGATCGTTTCGCATCCATGAACTTTGGGATCAAGCGATCGTGGTCTACATGCAGGGATTAAACACTCCCGGGCAGCTTACGGATCCAGAAGGCAAGCGACCCGGCTGGCAGAAGGAGAAGGGAGATCAGAAGGACAGAGATCTCCAGTTCTTTGACGAAGTTCTGAAGTCGCTCAAACAGGATTGCAAAGTCGACGAAAAGCGAGTCTTCTCGACGGGTCATTCCAACGGTGGCGGGTTCACTTATCTGCTTTGGTCCGAGCGTCCCGATGTCTTTGCAGCCTTCGCTCCGTCGGGGTCGGCAGCCTTGAAGGTCAGGAATAAT
>CAIJTV010000801.1:0-3328 GCA_903823635.1 uncultured Planctomycetaceae bacterium | reverse complement strand
GTCTGTGCTCACCTCAACGCAAACGATTCCGTCTTCAGTACTCATCGAGGCCATGGGCATGCTCTGGCCAAAGGTATGCCACCCAGAGAATTGATGGCGGAGCTTTTTGGTCGCTCAACCGGCTGCTCGCGTGGTCGAGGCGGTTCCATGCATCTCTTCTCGCCGGAGATCGGCATGATGGGAACCAGCGGCATTGTGGGCCCATGTATGCTGCAGGCCTGCGGTGGTGGGTATAGCTCTAAAATTCTAAAGAACAGTACGGTCGCCGCCGCGTTCTTCGGTGACGGAGCAGCCAACAACGGCGCGTTCCACGAAGCGCTGAACATGGCGAGTATCTGGAAGCTGCCAACGCTGTTCATTTGCGAAAACAATCAGTACGCGACCGAGGTTCCTTTTTCCTACTCCAGCGGTTCACCATCCGTCGCGGCCCACGCCGCAGGCTATGGAGTTATCGGGCATGAACTCGACGGCAACGATGTGCTGGAGATTCATCGAGTCGCCGCAGAAGCCGTCGAAAGGGCTCGCGCTGGCGAGGGACCGACGCTGATCGAATGTCGCACGTATCGAACTCGAGCCCACGCGGAAGGCATGGGCGACTTCACCTATCGCACGCGGGAAGAAGTCGAAGCATGGAAGTTGAAATGCCCGATCGCAAGGCTGCGTGCGAATGCGTCGAAAGAGTTGTTGTCGGAGTTTGATAAGATCGACGCCGAGATTCTGGAGCTCGTCCGTGCGGCGAAAGAATTCGCTGAACAGAGTCCCGTTCCGGACGGCAGCACCGCGACGAATCATGTTTACGCCGCCTCATCGTTCCGTCAGTCGGCCCCGGAATTTCGCAAGGCTGTGGCCGCGGTCAGTCAACCACGGGAGATCACGTTTACTCAAGCCACTGTCGAAGCTTTGGCCGGTGAGATGTCTCGCAATCCCGGGATTTTTGTGATGGGTGAGGGCATCGGAAAGCGTGGCGGGAACTTCCGCACAACTCCAGGACTTTACGATCTGCACGGACCCGATCGTTTGTGTGATACGCCGATTTGCGAACGAGGATTCGTCGGGCTGGCCGGCGGTGCGGCGATGACGGGGACTCGGCCCGTGATCGACTTTATGTTTGCCGACTTTATTCTGGACTCCGTCGGCGAGATCATCAATCAGATCGCCAAAATGCAATACATGTCCAGCGGGCGACTGAAGATGCCGGTGCTGATGCGCGGCTGTATCGGGATTGGTCACTCGGCGGCAACTCATCATTCCGGAAGTTATCACGCGTTGTACGGCCAGGTCCCGGGATTGCGAGTTGTCGTACCATCGAATGCTTATGATGCCAAAGGTTTGATGCTGCGAGCTCTGCGTTGCGATGATCCCGTGATGTTTCTTGAGCATCGTGAGATTTTGACCATGAAGTGCCACGTGCCCGAACATGACTATGAGATTGAATTTGGCAAGGCAGCAGTGGTTCGGGAAGGCAATGACATCACCGTTGTCGCATTAGCTCGCATGGTGCCGATGACATTGTCGCTCTGTGAGAGTCTGCATCAGTCGGGGGTGTCGGTGGAGTTGATTGATCCGCGAACCGTTTCACCACTGGATACGGAGACAATTTGCCGATCCGTAGCGAAAACTGGTCGACTGCTGATCGTGGAAGAGACGCCGGCAGCGTTCGGCTTCGGAGCAGAAGTCGCCGCGCAAGTGAGTGATCTGGCGTTCAATGATCTGGACGCCCCGATCAAACGGCTCAATGGAGCGTTTGCACCAACGCCTTACAGTCCGTCACTGGAAGCTGCTGTGGTTCCTTCGGTGCATGATATCGAGGCTGCGATCCGCAAGTTGATGAGTGAGTGATCAAGCCGGAGGCCATGAACGCGCCACTTCATACCTGCAGCAGGCGAACTCGCGCACTGCAGGCATGGTTGCGTCATCTCTTGTTGCGTAATGCCTTATCGATTCGGAATCAGGATCAGAACGCGACTACGCCGCGCATCCCCAGCAGCACTGAAGAGTCCACAGATTCACGAGCCGGTGTGATGAACTGAGCGTCAGCGGTCAGACGGAACCATTCCGTGACCGCAATGTTGTAGTACAACTCTGTGCCGTGCCCGTCACCGACTCCACCCAATGCCAGTGCCAACAGCGGCTCAAGTTCTGAACTGGTCCCGGCGTAATAGTAGCCAGCTCCGAATGTGTCATTGCTGCGGCCCGGAATCATGCTATTCCCGCCAACACCTGCACTCAGAAACCAGCCAATCGGATTTGTGGCCTGATCAGCCAGTCCGGCGCGTCCGAACAATCCCCAGCCCTTTGTTGGGTCAGAAGAATCTACAAACAAATGCTGATCGAAGTTGTAATACATCGACCAGGAATCGGAACTGCGGGCGATTGGAATGTTCGGTAGAATAATACGAGGGTCCTGGTCCAGACTGACATAATTGCGACTGCTCCAGGTGCCCCCGAACAATTGATGTCCAGGCATCCCCAGGAACTCCGTCGGAATTCGTAATTCCGGTGCCAGTGTAGCGCCGTCATTGAATAGCTCGTCGAAGCCCGAAGTCTTAATTGTTTCACGAGAGTTGATTACCGTGAACGTAAAGATCGGCTGAAGGTCCTGCAGAATGACGAAGCCGGTTCCCAATGTGGAATACGGAATCGTTCGCAGGCCGATTGGCGTCCCAACGAACGCCATGTTGGAGAACTGAGTCATCCCACGACCACTGGCGAAGGCATTGCGGTCACCATCCAGTGAGTCCAGCTTTCCTGCAAACACTCCGAATGTTTCTGAAAACATCTGCGTAAACAAAACGTTCGTTAGATAGATTTGTTCGCTATCTGGATATGGCAGATCGGAAGCCACGGCCGATGGCAGAAGAGCCCCCGTGACGCCCCCCAGTGATTGCCCAAAGCGATGCTCGGCCCGCAACTTGATAAACATGCCCTTCATGCCTAACGCTTTGTCGCCGTCGATGTTCATGACGTAGTCGCCATGGCCGGCGTATCGTGCGCTGTTATCCAATCCGCCACTCACGGCTCCCATGTAGAACTGAGCCACATTGGCGTCGACGGTAACTCCCGATTCCTGCAGATGAGGCCGAAGTCCCAGCCAGTCGCCGCTGGCCTTGCTGCAGCTCTGAGGCTCAATGCACCCGAATAGCGTTTCCCCGCAGGAGTCTTCTCCACAAGGATCCTCAGTTCCGCACTGCGTCGAAAGGTCGCCACAGCTCAAGGCACTGCAGCTTGCCCCGCTGCAACGCATAAATTCTGGCTGGTCAGCGAACAATGTGAGTGAGGGAACACTCAGCCCCAGCCCAAGAAACGCGGTACGAAACAAGGCTCTCGT
>CAIJTV010000800.1:0-3672 GCA_903823635.1 uncultured Planctomycetaceae bacterium | reverse complement strand
CTCTTGCCTCTGGCGTAGAGACCGACCTTTGCAATCGCACTGGTAGCAGCCACCCATTGTTCTGTCGTATCCGAAACATCCTGTGGCACCGCGTACCACGCGTTCAGTTCTTCACAATTTGTCGGCAACCCCCGTGATTTAAGGTCCGCGAGTTGCTGATTCAGACGCAGGTCGCTGTACACGCGATAAAGCCCGACCGCAACCAGGAAGATGGAGATCAGCACGGTCAGGAGGCTAATCAGAATCTTTCCCTGTCGTTGCAGCGGTTGTGCTTCTTTCTTCACAAAAGAACTCCCTGACGAATCTGCGTCTGCTTATGCATTACGCAGCCATCGTCGCCGTTGATGATATGGCCTGTTTCTTCACTTGCTTGAACTGCACACACATTCTGGATCTTAGCAGAGATTTCGCGTGTTTGCCGTCTTGCCTGTTGACCAATATTTCCACGCAAACTCTGCGGACGTGAGACCTGCCGTCGGTAAATGGTGGCTCGGTCACAGACCGGCCACAACCGTTAGACCAATAGACCAAACACGACAGGTTGTCTGGTAATCGCTCGATTTTGAGTCGGATTTGCCGCACTGTATATCGCGACAAACGGTAATTTTTAGCTCACCTGATTCATCTTGCATGTCTCGCAGGAATGCGAGACGTCTACGGTTTCGTTATATTGCTGAGACCACGTTCAGGTCATTGCCCTTCTCTCTCAGAGGCGTACGATAGATGAGACTGCTTCAAAGCATTCTGGCGACATTTCTGGTGCTGTTGTCCTTTGGTCTTTCTGCTCCGTCGGTGGAGGCTGCAGAATGGCTGACTTATCCTGGAGGAGAAGGGCCCGGCAAAGGCAAGCACATCGTCTTTATTGCCGCTGAAGAATCGTATCGCTCAGAGTTGTCGATGCCGTTGATGGCTCGCATTCTTTCTCGCCATGGCTTCAAGTGCACGGTTCTTTTTGCGATCGATCCAAAGACCGGGACGATCGACCCCCGCGTCAACAACAACATTCCCGGTCTTGAGCTGCTGGATTCAGCGGATCTGCTCGTCGCGTTTCTGCGATGGCGAGAACTTCCCGATGATCAGATGAAACACATTGTGGACTATGCCGAATCCGGACGTCCCATCATTGGTATCCGCAATGCGACGCATCCGTTTCGCTATGCAACTCGACCAGACAGTCCCTACGCAAAGTTTGACTCCGGCAGCAAAGATCCGGTCGGAGGCTGGGGGCGACTGGTGCTGGGAGAAACGTGGGTCTCGCACTACGGAAAAAATCTGGTTGAGAGTACTCGTTGCGATGTCGTGAATTTTGCCGGAAGTCATCCGATTTTTCGTGGCGTTCGTCGCAACTTCTGGGTTCCTGATGACGTGTACGGAGTCAGCGAAAAGCTGGAAGGCGATAGCGAGCCTGTTCTTCTCGGTCAGCCGCTGACTGGATGGAAGGCTGATGATGCGCCTGTGACTGATAAAGCTCCGGTGCCAATTGCGTGGACGAAGTCGTACACAGGATCTGCAGGAAAAGCAGCTCGCATTTTCACGACGACAATTGGGCACGCCGATGCGTTTCGAGTCGACGATTTTCGCCGCATGCTGGTAAATGCCAGCTATTGGTGTGTGGGTCTTGAAGATCAGGTCGACGCGTGGTCGGATGTGGCGATGACTGGCGCCTATGAACCTGGACCAGCGGGTGGGGCCGGTCTGAAAACTGGTGTTAAGCCTGACGATCCGTCATTCTTTGATATGAAGATCGTGGCGGATCACGCCCCGAAACCCGTGAAGATCGATGACTCCCAGCCCGGCTGGCGATCTTTGACAGAAGCGGACTTTAAGAAGGTCAACAGTGCTGATGACACCTGGAGCTGGAAGGACGGCGTGTTGCATTGCACTGGTCAGCCAGTCAGTGTGTTGCGAACGGATAAGCAGTACAAAAACTTCGAAATCATCGTCGAGTGGATGCATGAGAAAGCCGGCGGCAACAGCGGTGTCTTCGTCTGGGGGACGCCAGCGTCGATTGAGCGATTGACTGCAGCGGGCAAACCGGGATTGCCTTCCGGCATTGAAGTTCAGGTCCTCGATCACGGCTTCACTGAACGGATGAAGGCCAACGGAGCCAAGACTGACTGGTTCGGTACGAACGGTGACGTGTTCCCGGTGGGCGTCAAGATGACGCCGTTCCCGCCACTGTCTCCTGACGGTAGCCGCAGCTATCCACGCCGACATCTTGCCAATGGGCACGGGCACTGGAACCAATACTACATTCGCGCAATCAATGGCGAGGTTCGATTATGGGTCAACGGAGAAGAAGTCTCGGGCGGAACAGGCTGTGAGCCCTCGGAGGGCTATCTTTGCCTTGAGAGTGAAGGATCACCGATTCAGTTCCGCAAGATTCGAATCCACGAACTGCCGTAGAGTGCGTGGATCAGATCGGTCGAGTGTGCAATCGGGAAGATGATGCGATGTGCCGAAGATTCCTCTTGCTGCAAAGTTTTACTACGTCGCGATTTATCTGCAGCTTGAGTTGCTGGCTGGTGATTCTGACCACTGCGAGCGATCGCCGGGCTATCGGTGCGGACCTCACGTTGGCCAGTTTTCGTGTGGATGTGACTCCGCCGATCGGTGATGGGCCATGTGTTGGCTGCATGCCGAAGGTTGGCAGTATTGAGCATCCGCTGGAGATGCGGGGCATCGTTCTGCGGTCCGGAGATGACAGTTATGTGATTGCCGCGGTCGATTTTTGTGGCATCTGCAACACCAGTGATGAAGTGTTGCGAGATGCCATGGCCAAAGCTGCCGGAACAACCAGAGAGCGAGTCGCTCTGCAGTCGTTACATCAGCACTCCGCGCCGATTCTTGATGCCGATGCCGTCAGGATCCTGCATGGCAGCGGCAGTCCGGAACTTGCAAAGCACATTCAGTTCACAAACGAGATTGCTCAGCGGACTGCGATTGCGATTGAGGGATCGCTGAGCGACATGAAGGCAGTCACTCGCGTCGCAGGGACTAAAGCCATCGTGGGGCAAGTCGCTTCTAACCGTCGAGTGCCGCAACCTGATGGAAGCATTGCGGTTCGTGCCAGTGTGACTCGTGAGCCTGATGTGCGTGCCGCGCCGGAGGGATTAGTTGATTCTTGGTTAAGAACCGTTTCGTTCTTCTGTGGGGATCAGACGCTGGTGCAGCTTCACTATTATGCGACGCACCCTCAGACGTTTTATGGAGATGCGAGAATTTCGTGGGACTGCGTGGGAATGGCTCGCCAGCAATTCGAGAACGAGTCGGGTGTTCCTCAGATTTACTTCACCGGCTGTGGCGGGAACATCACCGTTGGGAAGTACAACGATGGAACTCGAGCGGCACGGGAGCAACTCGCATCGCGCCTGCATGATGCGATGGTCCGCAGCAGCGCCGCGAAGCCCAAAGTTGCGCTGGATGTCGCGAATCTGAAACCAACCGATGTTTCCTGGGCGACGGCGTCAATTCGTTTTACGGTTCGTGAGGATGGAGCATTCAATCCCGGTTTACTGCAAAGTCAGCTTGCACCGGAGCAGGCATTTTCGACGCGATTGACGGCGGCGATGTTTTCGGGATTCGGTCAGCGTTTGCGAGATGGCTACATCGCGCAGGCGAGTCGGCTCCGTATTGGTGAACTCGAGATCTTGCATCTGCCGGGAGAGCCGT
>CAIJTV010000799.1:0-5299 GCA_903823635.1 uncultured Planctomycetaceae bacterium | reverse complement strand
GGACTGTTCCGGCTGCATCTGATGTCACAACATAACGCCCATCGACAGCCAGTCCCGCGAATACGGCTGGAATCGCAGCGGCTGCAGGAGCCTTCCGTTCTTCAACGATCGCTGCCGATGTTGTGGCTTCGACCGTTGCCACATCATGCTGCTGCTTGCGTTCGCCAACTCGAGTTTCCGCTCGACCGATTGCGGCGGTTGCGAAATCCAACGACTTCTTTGCGATGTTGAGTTCAGAATCAGCCTTGCTGAAGACTTCCTTGGCAGCGGCTTCGGCCTTTTCGGCTTCAGTGAACGCTGTCTTCAGTGCGGCATCGTCTGGCTTGCCGTCAGAGGCCGCCTTAGCCGCGGCCGTGGCCGCAATAGCTGCGTCATACTTCGTTTTAGCGTCGGCCTGGAGTGGAGTCTGCTTGTCCAGCTCCGCTTTGGCTTTCGTTTCAGCTTCCTTCTGTGCCACGACTTCCTTTTCGGCCTCGTCAATCTGAGCTTTGATGACAGCGACTCGAGAGTCGAGAACAGCTTTGGACTGTTCAGCCTTTTTAAGTTTTCGCTGAGCCATCAGGTCGGCTGTCAACGCTGCAATCTGCTTTGCCTCTTTCGGTGACCACAGTAAAGCCTGTCCGTCAGCCAGTACGAAGATAGCTCGATCGGTTGCAGGTTCAACATCAAAGCTGACCACGGCTGCAGGCAGGTCGAAGCGATTGATCTGAGCGGCATCATCTGTCTTCCAATTTTGAACTGTCTTATCGGCGGCCACTGTCAGCAAAGAAGTGCCTGCACCGGACAACTTCTGGATTGGACCAGCATCAGACTTTATTTCTCCGGCAACAGCCACAACGCCGGTGTCTGCGGCCACGGTCAGTAGTTTCACGCTGCCATCAGCCATCAAGGCTGCGACGCGATTACCGGCAAGTTCATCACTGAGTGCAGTCACGGCAGCCGGCATCGGTTCAGTCTTGTGGGCAATGGTGAGATCTGCCGACTTGATCACAACGATGCGGGCGTCCGCAGTTGCCGCCAGAATCCACTTCGGTTCACTGGCGAAGGCTGTGAGTGCCGCAACGGCCTGTCCATCAACTGCTACCGTTCCACGTTCTGCACCGGATGCAGCATTGGCCACAACGACGCCTCGTGATGCCACGCCCAGAATCACTTCAGATCCATCTGCCGACACGGCCCATGATTGGGCGTCGGCGGGAACTGCAAACGCGGCAGAAATGCTTTCGCCATCTCGTTTCCAGAGTTTCACATTGCGATAGCCGGATGTCGCAATCACAGGCTCCGTTGGATGAAACGCGATCGCATGGACATAGTCGAGATGAGCAACGCCAGCCGGTGCTGAGCCATCCGGCAACAGGATCTGCGGATCAATCAAAGAAGACACGGCGTCTTTGCGAGCCAGATCATAAATGCTGACATGATTACCGCGTCCCGCCGCGACGAACCGCCCTGGTGCATCGAGATCGAGCGAATACACGCCGTGCAATTTTGAGTTGATCGGCTGCCAGTTCATCGCCTTCGCGGTCGCTGGACCAGCTTTCGCCCCTTCGACGATCCACTGACGGAGAATCCCGAGCTGCTTAGGATCAAGCTGCTTCGCCTGACGATCATTCGGCAACGGCGGCATGACAGGCTCATCGCCGCGTCGAGCCAGTTTGTAAATCAAACTTTCATCGGGCTTCTCCGCCACGACGGCCGGACCAGTGCTGCCCCCTTTGAGAATGGCTTCGAGGTTTTCCAGGATCAGATCGCCTTCTGCAACAGTCACGTTGTGACAGGCGATGCAGTTGGCTTCCAGAATCGGATAAACATCTCGCTCAAACTCAACCGGCCGCCCGAGGGCTGGTTCCTCATGAACAATTGGCTTTAGCTCGTCGGCCAGAGAAGCAGAAGCACAAAGTGAAGCTGTGACGCTGAACGCCAGCAGAGATTTGATGATCGATTTCATAACGACTTTCACCTATGTTGAATTACCGAGCATTCAATGATGTCTGCGGCGATAAAACGAAACAGATTAAGGGGATCTAACAAAACCGGGGCAGTCGACCTGAGTGGCTTCTCGATGAAACTTTCTGCGGTCTCCAGGAGGCCGACCCGTTTTGTTAACCAGACTATTGATCGAGTATGATTACTCCACAATTTTTACTGCCACCGGAACATCGGTAGATGCAGCCCGCCCACTGAAATCACCGGTCGCACGGATCACAACATTGGCCAGATCACCCAAGGGGGCATCGGCCGCTGCGGTGATCGTCAGAGTTCCTTCTGCCTGATCCGCAGCGACATCAACGGGATCAGCCGTTAGTCCTGCGACACCGTCCGGCAGCACAAGACTCAGCTTCATCACTCCGGCAAAGTTGTTCTTCCGAGTGACAGTCACCTTTACAGGCACCGCTGCTCCTCGCTTAATTGCACCGTCGGGAATAGCGGCAGCAAGCTTCGCGGGTCCCGCATGAATGGTGAGAACCAGAGGCTCGGAGATGACTCGTACATTCACAGGATTTGGTTTCGTAGCGTCTTCGGCCGCCTTCAATGCAGCGTCGGCGGCTGTTTTCGCGGCGGTTGACGTTTCAACTTCTTTCTGAGCGGCCGTCAATGCCGCCTGAGCGACCTCGACTTCCTTGGTCCGTTTAACGACGTCTTCTTCTGCGGTCGTCTTTTCCTTCAGCTTGCTGGCTTCCATTTCTTTGGTTGCTGCCACCTGTTTGGCAAGCTCCGCAGCAGAATTCACAAGAATTGACAACTGCTTTGCGGATTCGTCTGCTGCTGTTGCCGCTTCTTTGACGGCCTGAATCGCCGCATTAAACTGGTCCGGCGTACTGGCGGCCTCGGTTTTTACCGTCGCCAGTTGTGCCTGAACCTTTGCCAACGCTTCGATGGAAGTCTTTTGCTCCGTCACAGCTTTGGAGAAATCGTCCCGCAACTTCTGTTGTTGAGTTGCGTACACGGCGAGTTCTTCGCCAATCTTTTTCACCTGCTCCGTGACCGTCACGACCATTTGCTGAGCCGCCTTCAAAGCGACGTCGTTTTGAGTCACAGTGGCTTGTCGAGCGGTCACAGTTGTCTCAGCTTCGGTCACCTTGACTTTGGCTCGTTCTGCCAGCCATGGATTTCGGCGATACGGTACGGCTGAAGTTCCCTGAACCAGAATCGTGTTGGTTGATACCGGAGCTTTTTCTTTGAAGTAGATCCGAGCAACGACACTATCCTTGCCAGGTTCGATGGCCACGGGCACAGCGTCGACTTCGCCGGGGATACCGTAGAAGCTCAAGTCAACCTTCGCATCGAATCCACCGCGTTTGACAAGCTTGATCGGGATCAACAACTGCTGATCCTGACTGAAGTCGACCGTTACAGGATCTACCACAATCGAAAACGGCTGCTCGTCCTTCATCACACCCGCAACCAGCGATTCAGAAAGACGTGCGGTTCGGGGAAGTCCATTGATTGCGTCATGGACGAGTGTGGCCACCTTGGCATCTCTGGCAAGCTGAGCTTCCGCCACGCCGCTTTTGCCGACGATGCGAATGGGAGACAACTGTTCGGCCGCATCAGCGGCTGCAGTCAGTACGAGCTTTGCGGAAACCTGTCCGGGCCCGATCACGGTTGGTCGGCAGACTATTCCGGCTGGCAGGTTTTCACCCGTCAAATGAATTGCGTCGTTGTGACCGTCTCGACGATAAGCGTAGACCGTCATCTCGTAACTGCCGCCCTTGCGAAGGCTTGCCGCACCGCTGGTGACAGGAGCTTTCCCATCGGCGGACGGAAAGGCATCCAGAACGACCAGGCTAAAGTCGGGCTTTGGCTTTCGAACAGACAATCGGTACGTCAGGCGCGTGTCACCGCGAGTATCTGCATAGCGATCCTTGAGTCGTATTCGATAGGTACCGTCTTCCGGAACATCGAGTCGAAACGAAGGATCATCACCGATCGTAGGCAGATCTGCTCCACCGGGATTCTGCTTGTCGTCATCTTCTGTCGCGAGGCGTGGATAGGTCACTGTTCCATCCGCGGCCGTAACAATTCGTTCGACCAGCAGCAAAGGATCAGCGATCGACCCTAAACGCTGAGCAAAGATTTCGATGACCCAGGCCTCACCCTTTTTGGCGTCGAACCGATAGATGTCTTCGTCTGATTTCTCACCGAATGAACCGGCGGCTTCAAATGGCAGCGTCGTTGCCTGTTCGGGCGTTTCGGCCGCTTCAGAAATGGAAGCCAGCGGACTCTGCCCAACTCGCACCAGATTGCCTTCGATCGCATTCCACCAGAACGAGTCCGCAAAGGCGGCTGACGCGGAAGCGCCCACAGGAGTGGCTGCTGAAGGAGCGATCGTCATCTGTTTTTTGAAGACCGCATGTCCGCCTAAAACCTTGTCAGTTTTCTCCGCTTCCATCAGATGGCGGCCAAAAACCGTTACTGTCGTGGGAGTTCCCGCGACAACGAACGACGGGCTGATCCAGTCCACCATTGGACGAGAATCAAAGGCGAGGCGATACACAAACTGGTCGCCACCCCCGTAAACAATATCCTGAACTCGCAGCACCATTTCTTCAGCCTGCGTGGCTGTATAAACGATACTGGCTTCCTGCAAAGAGACTCGGCGAGACTCCGCGACTCGACGACCTGCCGTGCTGAACAGTTGCATCATCGGCTGCATCGGCGAATCCAGTCTGGCAGCTTCTGAGCGAATGACCAGAGTCTGACCGGCTGCGACTGCCACCTTGGAGAAGTCAACATCTGTGCCGCCATTAGCGCGAGCATTCACGACGGAGCCAAACGTTACCGGTGTCGCTTGAGCAAGAACGTTATTGGGCTCAATTTCGGCGATCTCCGGAACGCTGTCGACTCGAAAGACTCTCGGGTTACTGACTCCAAAGAGCCCTTTCACACGCAGATCGTACAACCCTGGCGAGACGTCTGCGGCGACCGTCACTGTGAAGGTGTTCGCCACGGGATTTCCGTTCGCATCCTTCTTTTGTACAGCAACAATCCCCGGATGACTGAAGATCATTTGATCCAGTTCATCAAGGTCAGTGCCACCGCCGACAGCAACGTCGACAGCCACGCCTTGTTGCCCACCGGGAGGAAATACGGACGTAATTCTCGTCTGCGGCAACTGAGCGGTCGCCGTGGATGCCCCGAGAAATAACATGGCCGAAGCCAGCAGGAATCGAATCCCAGTCATAGTGCAGACCCTGGGGAAGCTTTAAAACAGAGAAACCAGATCCGGCGGACCGTGACTTCAGAGATCCCATTACAGGAGTTCCATGTCAGGTAGTTTGTCGCGGGGACCAGGAGT
>CAIJTV010000798.1:0-6003 GCA_903823635.1 uncultured Planctomycetaceae bacterium | reverse complement strand
CCCCAATGATGTGCTGACTCGCATGAATCGCGACATTGTCGACTCCCAGGCTTTGTGTCTGAGTCTTGATGTGCCCGGACAGTCATACATCGAACGCATGGCAATGGTGAATGCTGTCGTGGAATGCGTGACCGGCAATACAATGAAGCCGCAGGTAAACAACTCAGGATCTCGATCGGTCGTCCCAACGCAACTAGTTGTGGCCGACAGTAATGCTCCTGCTGCCGTGGGTTCTTCAGGAGCAGTGATTGATGTCACCAAGTCGCGGCGAGGCGTCAGGAAACCTCCTCAGAAAGATGCGTCTGAAGTGGCATCGCAAGTAAGCCGGGCATCGCAATTCGATCAGCCTGTTCGTCAGCCCTTGACGCTGTCAGAAGCCGTCACTTCGACTGTTCCAATACAAGCTGCTGTTGCCACACCGGCATTCTCAGATGCGCAGTTGCGCGCCTTTGTTCGAGATCTTGTCATTGAGCTGACCGGTTATGCTCCGGAGATTATTGACTTCGAAGCAGACCTTGAAGCAGACCTTGGTGTGGACAGTATCAAAAAGGCACAGATTCTGGGAGAACTTGGCGAGTGGATGGGTCTGACGGTTCGACCTGAATCATTGCGACTCGACTCTGTCAGAACGCTGGATGACGCTGTTCGTGTCGCACAAAAACTTGCGGCTGAAAGCAAGCCTCAGCATGTGCCGACGGCGACCGTGTTTTCTCCTGCTCAGTCATCAGTTCAATCTGTGGAAGTTCATCCTGCTGTGCTTTCGGCTCCTGTGCGAACCAGCAGCAGCCTGCTTCCGTCCAGCGATCGGCTTGACGCACTGCTGATCGACTATGTCGTCGATCAGACGGGATACTCACGTGACATCGTGGATATTGATGCTGACCTGGAAGCCGACCTGGGACTGGATAGTATTAAGCTTGCGCAATTGATTGGTGAGATGCGTGAGCAGTTCAATCTGGAGTCACTGACACTGGAATCCATCGCGCAGGCCCGTTTCAGAACATTGCGTGGAATTCGTGAGTTTCTGATTACGCATGCAGGTGCATCCGAAGAGGGACCACAAGCTTCGGGCATTAAGTTGTTGGCTGCCACTCCTGCTGAGCCTCCTGTCATGAAGAGTGCTGATAACTCGTGGGGAAGTCGGCACGAATTTTCAACTCCGCCTGGTCAATCGCTCTCCTTGAATCCGGTAGCAGCAAGACCGCCTGGAGTGGCTTCTGTATCAGCGACTTCGCAGGTACGAGGCGTTGCGCCGGTCAGTGCGTTGTCTTCGGACTGGTCTCCATGGCTTGTTCCGGCAGACAGTCGGGGCAAGTCAACTGAGACCGCTCATTCAACAGGAACCCTGGTCGGTCAAAAGTATCAACCAGAAGTTCGCGCAGCCCTGCGATCAATGGTCTATGGGCAGAACGTTCCTGCTCAGGACAGAGCTTGGTCGGTTTCCGAAGTCGCCCATCTCAATGGGATTGCTGAAGCTGCCGGTGTTTCAGACTCGTCAGTCCGACTGGCTGCATCGTTGGTTTTGGAGCAGGACCATGTGGCCAATCGTCTGACACGGATTCCTGTTGAGGAGCCTTTAAAGCGGCCTGCAACATCTGATCGCGACGACTCTCAGTCTGTTGCACCAAAAGAAAGCAGCGGGCAAAAAACAAATCGTTACACATTGCGAGTCGTTTCTGCACCTCGGCGGAAAGACATGCCACTGACTCCTGAGTTGAAAGGAGCCGTTCTTATCCTCGGTGCCAATACTCTGGCGGACGCGCTTGCGGATCGAGTGCAGCAGCTTGGGCAAAAGGTGTTTGTGCTCAATACTGATGGTCCGATCGAGCAGATCGAGAGAACACTTACTGAACTCTGGCAGCACACGCCGACGCCCCATTTGTTCCTGACAATGGCGTTCGACAATCGGTCGGCGCAAAGTCTTTTAGAGTCTGATTGGAAATCGCGTCGGTCTGCCGCATTGACTTCGCCATTCAGAATTTGTCAGCTCTGGATGCAAAAGACTATTGATGCCAACCGAATGGAAGATGCCAGCGTTGTCTCTGTGACCCAACTTGGAGGAGACTTCGGCTTCAGCGGGCGAAAGGTGCGCAGCATAGAGGCCGTTGGAGGGCTCGTGAAGGCGATGCTTATTGAATGCTGGATGCGAGGGTTTCGAACGACGCCCATGAAGGTAGTCGATGTGGCGTCCGGCATGAGCATGTCGGAGATTGCAGCGGGAGTTATGCAGGAGTTGGCCGTTCCTTCGTACGACATGGAGATTGCGTTCCGGTCATCAACAGTGACTCCTCAGGAGCCCGAACGACTGTCCGTTCAGGCGATTGCCGCCCCGTTGAAAGAAGCGGCGTTTGGCCATAAGAAACAAATAACGAGAGGTGGAACATGGATCGTTTCTGGAGGCGGGCGCGGAATCACCGCGGTGATCGCTACGACCCTCGCGAAGAAATATGACCTACGGCTCCACATGCTGGGGACGGCCCCTGCCCCTCAGTTAAGTGAGGAGTTTGTGCAGATGGTCGCGTCTGATCGTGGAGGCGTGCGTCGCAGCATTATGCAGGAAGCGTCTTCTCGTGGAGAGAATCCTGTTGAAGCGTGGCGGAATACAGAAAAGGCGATTGAGATTGACGCCACGCTGCGTGAATGTCGCCGTCAGAATGTTGAAGCCACGTACCACTGTTGCGACGTTTCGGATTTCTCGGATGTAGAACTTACTGTTCGACGAGTTCGGGAGCAGTTCGGACCGTTGAGAGGCGTGATTCATGGAGCAGGAGCTGGTCAGGACGCTCGGTTCGATCGAAAGCGTCCCGACAAAGTTGAGAAGTGTTTGCAGGCGAAGATTGACGGGTCGCTCGCACTGATGCAGGCAACGCAGGCTGATCCGCTGGAGTGTTTTGTAGCCTTTGGATCGATCAGCGGTCGCTTTGGTGCCAATGGTCACACGGACTATTCTCTGGCCAACGATATGATGGCAAAGATCGTCGATCGTTACAGAAGCGAACGTCCCGAAGTTCGCAGCTTTACCTTTCACTGGCATGCCTGGGGTGATATTGGCATGGCCACGAAGCCCGAAGCAAAGTTGGCACTTGAAATGATCGACATGGAGTTCATGCCGGCTCGGGAGGGCATTGAGCACTTCATGCAGGAAGTCGAATTCGGCGGCAGCGAAGCAGAAGTCCTGATCACTGATGAAAGTTACTTCCGAAAGTTCTTTCCCGCGGAGCGATTGTCTCTCACCGGAGATGCTGGTCTGGCGTTGCCGGTGCCGCTCATTTCGACGAGCTTCACTGAACATGCGGGTGGAGTGTGTTCGAGTGTTGTCACCCTGAATCCAGTCACCGATCGATTTCTGTCGCAGCATCGAGTTCAGGGGCGTCCTACCCTGCCGTTCGTAGTCGCCCTTGAGCTGATGGCAGAAGCTGTTCGAGTAAGAACGGGCGGTTCAAGTCCCGGCGTATGTATTGAAGCACGTGCGTTGCAGGCCATCAGGTTCTCCACGGATGATCCGCTGGCAGTTACTGTGCAAACACGTCCGGCAGAAGATGGAACTATCGAATGTCGATTGCTCGCAGATGTGCGTCGACGTGATGGCCGAATGGTCGAGGAAGATCGAGAGTTCTTCCGGGCGATATTTGATATCAGCCGCGGCTTTCAGCAAATTCCTGAGAATGCAGCATTTCAGCGTCCGCATGATCCTGCCTGGAAGCGAATAGAATATGTTGACCCTGATGGGCTGATTTATCATGGCCCGGAACTTCAGGAGTTGCGAGAAATCGCAGATGACGGGCAGACCATTTTTGGTCGAATTGCCTCCTCAGCGCCAGTGCAGTTGTTTGGTGGATCTCGTGCCCGCGGGTTTACAGTCCCTTGTTCCACGATGGATGCGTGTCTGTACGCAGTTGGATACGCCGCGTGGCATCGTCACCAGAAGCCAAGTCTTCCAGTGCGATTTGACCAGATTGAGTTCGGTCGTTTGCCTGATCCTGGCGAGCCATGTCTCGTTCGAATCCAGCAGACTAATCTTTCGGATTCCGGGGCCGTCTGGAACTTCCAGTTGCAGGGGCATAACGGCGATCGATTATTGACCGTAACTGGTTATCGAATCGGCTGGCTGAAAACTAGTTGACCTCTATTCCATGTACCAAACAACCGTTTCATTTCAGGCGCCGTTGACTCCACAGGACTATTGTTCGGAGGCGGCGTTAGCGCGGGAGAATCAGTACGTTTTCGAAGCGACCTGGCAACTGGTCGGACTTGTCTCTTCGATCAACAAGCCTGGCCAATATCTGGCTGCGGAAGTCGGCAGAATCCCGGTCGTGGTACGCAACTTCGAGGGAGAACTGTCTGCGTTATTGAATGTTTGCGCTCACCGACACTGCACTCTTGTTTCCGCAGCGGCTGGCCAGAGCGAAAAACTGAAGTGTCCGTATCATGGCTGGGAGTACGGAGCTGATGGTCGCACCAGAAAGATCCCTGCAGCGAAGAATTTCCCCAATTTTGATCGTGACCGCTTTCGTTTGAAGAAATTCTCCCTTGAACAATGCGGCGATCTTCTGTTTGTGCGAATCGCACCCGAGGGCCCCTCTCTGAAAGAATGGATGGGAGACCTGTTCGAGCGATTTGAAGAGTGGACCTCTTCAGCCGCGTGGAGGCCGATTGCTCATCTAAACGTTTCAGCCCCCTCCAACTGGAAGGTGCCAGTGGAAGTCTCTCTGGAAAGCTATCATATTCCAGAGGTTCATCCTCATTCATTCGGCGAAGATCCAGGCGAATCAGAAAGCCATCATTCGCTCTCGTCGTCTTCGACATCATTTTACACATCGTTTGTTGGTCCACGGGTTATTGACAGGTTCATGCGTTTCTACGAGCAGTTCCTGCTGAAGATCATGGGAGCCCCGTTTCTGGGGAAGTATCAACACCATCACGTGTTTCCAAATTTGCTTGTCTCACACACAGACTCGCTGACTTTGTTCCAGGTGGTACGGCCGACAGGCAGTACAACCGCGTCAAGTAATGTTTGGCAATACGGTCGGCAGTCATTGAGGAAAAATCCATTTTCGCGGCTGACTGCAGCAATGTGGGCAAGAGTCACGGCCTGGCTGTCTCATCAGGTCCTGAAAGAGGATCTTCAGATCTTCCAGCATGTTCAGCGTGGTGAGCAAGTCGCGACCGATCATTCGTTATTTGGTCGTTGTGAGGAACGTCTCTATGCCTTTCAGAAGTTCCTGACAGAACTGATCCGGACAGGCGAAAGCATAAGGACTTCATGCAACACTGCGGGCGCTGAATCACAACCCGAGCATTTCATCGATACGCCGATTTCGGAGCAGAAATAATGTTTGATCTCAATGGGAAAGTGGCACTGGTTTCCGGGGCGTCTCGGGGTATTGGCCGTGCATGTGCAGAGGCTCTCGCGGCTTGCGGGGCCTCAGTGATTGTCAATTTCCTGAACTCTGCTGAAGGAGCGAAGGAAGTGGTCAATTCAATCCAGAGTTGTGGTGGTCAGGCGATCGCTGTGAGGGCTGACGTTTCGGAACGAGACGATGTTCAGGCCATGATGGACGTTATCGATGAGCACTTTGGCAAGCTGGACATCATTGTCAGCAATGCCGCTGCAGGAGGTTTCCGACCACTGACACAGGCCACCCCAGCGAGTTTCGATTCGATTATGAGAATGAATACAGCCCCTCTGCTTTGGCTGACGCAGGCCGCCTTGCCATTGTTTCAGTCGTCGGAAGGAATCTCGCGTGTTATTGCCATCTCAAGCCATGGGTCTATCCGAGGGATCGCGAACTATGGGCTAATTGGGACATCCAAGGCAGCGTTGGAAAGTCTTGTTCGACATTTGGCGTTTGAGCTTGGGCGTTCGGGCGTTAACGTTAACGCGATAATGCCGGGCATCGTGGCCACTGATGCGATCAAAACTTTGCCCGGATCGGAAGGGATGTTGAAATCCGTTCAGGAGCAGATTCTTGTTCGAGATCGCATGTTGACACCAGCCGACGT
>CAIJTV010000797.1:0-2859 GCA_903823635.1 uncultured Planctomycetaceae bacterium | reverse complement strand
AGGTTCTCCTGGCTTCAAAAGTAACGCTCGGTCCCCGCAGGTGAACTTGATGCACTGAGTATGTGTCAACGTTCTCATCCTCTGGCCAGGCCGCGAATCAGATTAGAGTTCGTAAAGTTCACTGTCAGAGCCTGCGTCGAAGTTGGCGCAGATCGCTTGAGACACTTTGGAATCTTCAGGTTCAGCATGGCAGCGGCAGAGATGATCACAATTGACGGGTCACAGGGCGAAGGCGGTGGTCAGATCCTTCGGACGTCTATCGGGTTGTCGGCAGTGTCCGGCAAAGCGATCCGAATTGAACGAATCCGTGCTGGACGCGAAAAGCCCGGCCTGATGCGACAACATCTGACGGCGATGAAATCGGCCGCCGAAATTTGTGACGCGGAAATGATCGGTGCCGAACTGCGATCTCAAACACTGCAGTTTCAACCCGGTCCAGTGCGTCCCGGGTCTTATGAGTTTCGAGTCGGTACTGCAGGAAGCGCGACGCTGGTTCTCCAGACTGTTCTGCCGGCCTTGATTCAGGCCGAGGCACCCTCAGAGATTGTCATCGAAGGAGGAACTCACAATCAGTGGGCTCCCCCTTTTGATTATCTCCAGCGAGTCTTTCTGCCCCTGCTGAATCGTATGGGACCAGCCGTCGAGGCTAAACTGGAACGCTATGGATTCTTCCCCGCAGGCGGTGGGCGAATTCATGTGACGATCCAACCCGCAAAAATGCTGACAGGATTCAATCTTCTGGAACGCGGTGAAGCAGTCTCGAAGTCCGCAAGAATTCTGATCAGTAATCTGCCGTTGAACATTGCTGAGCGAGAAGCTGAACGTCTGGCTCGTCGACTGAATCTGCAACCCAACGACATCTCAATCGACCCCATAACCGCTCACGGTCCTGGGAATCTTGTATTCGCCGAACTGGCTTATGAGAACGTCACGGAACTGGCGACTGGCTTTGGCCGCGTTGGTACTTCGGCGGAGCATGTGGCCGAAGAGACGGTCCAGCAGATTCGCGAATACCTGAAGTCACCCGCGCCGGTTGGAGAATATCTGGCGGATCAGATTCTGCTTCCACTGGCGATGAGTGCTGCTCAACCTTACACCGTCCGAACAAAGCGAGGCGGCTCATTTCGGACTCACAAATTGTCACGTCACACAACGACGCATATCGACCTGCTGCGAACGCTATTGCCCGTACAGATCGAAGTCGTGGAGCTGGAATCAGATCACCTTGTCACAGTGTCACCGGTCGATGCGATTTAGCTGCGGAACACCGACACTGGTGGTCTGTCAGGCTTTTGAGAGATACTGCTTCCCAGGCCGAACCGATCGCCAGCGAGTTCCGGTGCCTCAGCGACTAGTGGACAAGCAGCTACTCGGCCCGCTCCGTCCAGCCTACATCCATAGGAAGACTGCGGAGAGAGCATGAGCCTGACGATCTTCTTTCGTCAGGTTGATTTTTCTCGCGGAAAGGGACGTTCACCTGGGAGCCTTGCGTAGAATCCTGTCGCAGTCAGGTTAAGCTCCGTCGCTGGAAAACTTCGTACTCGCATCGAGGTCATTCAGCGATGAACGCCACCAGAAGACGCAGCCTAAATCGAACTCTGATCGTCAGTATGCTTTTGCTGTCAGCCGGTCATCAAACAGCGATGGCCCAGAAATCGCCTGGACTGGGGTATGTTTTTCCTCCTGCCTTGAAAGCCGGAGAAGCCCACGAGGTCGCTCTGGGCGGTTACGATTTCACCGTCGACATGCAGTGGTTTGTTCTCGATGAACGAATTACGTTGCAGACGGATGGAATTCCAGGCGTCTACCAAATGCCTCCTCCACCTTATTGGTTTGGTCCCAGAAGCGGCCTGCCGGCGATGCCGATCCCCAGAGAAGTCCGCGGCCTGATTAACATTCCGGCGGAGACTCCCGACGGGCTGGTTCGCTGGCAAGTAGCGAGTGCCAATGGTTCGTCGGAGACTGCCGTATTCTACGTAAGCCATGGTGAAGAAATCATCGAACATCGTTCGCGAGATCTTCCTCAACGACTCAAATCTCTGCCGGTCGCTGTCGCGGGCCGACTGAGTCGTCTCACTGAAGTCGACCGATATGAGTTCGTCTCGGAACGCGATCAGATCGTGTCTGTTGATTTGATGGCAAGACGATTGGGCGTTGACATGAATCCTGTCGTGGATGTCCGCGATGAGTCAGGGCAGTTGTTAGCCAACTACACGGACACGCTGGGACAGGATGCTGGATTGTACTTCTCCGCTTCTGCAGGCAAAGCATATACTGTCAGTGTGTTCGATCTGGATTTTCGAGGTGATCGGGCGTTCGTGTATCGCCTCGCGTTAAGCACAGGGCCGAAGATACACGAGACGATCCCGGCTCGCGTGCAGCGTGGAAGTACTCTGGAACTGGAAGCACTCGGACCCGGACTGCAAACCGGCACTGCAAAACTTGAATCGATAAAGAGCACAATTACGATTCCGTCGGACCCGGTGGTCACACATTTTCAGCATAAGTTGCCGACACCAACCGGAGACGTTTCTGTTCAAATCCCGATCTCAGATGTGCCGGAGAAGATTCGTAACGAAGAGGTGACGGCAATCACGGGATCCGAAGCCGTCACGGCATTCATTCGTGGCGACGAAGCCTTTCAACGATACTCGATCGCCGTGATGAGCGGCGAGCAATGGTCTCTTGACGTGGAATCGTCGGGCGTTGGCCCAGTCGCGGATCTGTCGCTGGAAGTTCTTGACGAGACCGGAAAGGTTATCGCCGAGAATGATGATGGGGCTGTCGATTCCGATCCAACGCTTCAGTTCAAAGCCGCGACAACGGGCACCTACACAGCGATTGTAAGAAAGGTGTCGT
>CAIJTV010000796.1:0-4798 GCA_903823635.1 uncultured Planctomycetaceae bacterium | reverse complement strand
GGAATATCTGTCAGACGTATCGGAAGCGACTCGACTGAACTTTGATGACGACGAAAGTGTGAGCACTGATAGTAGGGAAGTGAAAGAAAGTATGATCACACCAACCATGCCGACCGCCGCTAATGTCCTCCAGCGACGGCGACTGACGACCACAGTGATCACGAACAAAACCAGTAGAAACATTGCCAAAGGAATGAGTCTTCGCGGCAGCTCAGAAACTTCCGGCAAAGCCAGTGTTCCCAACGACACCAGCCAACCTGGCTGATCCACATCTGACGTTGGACGAAACTGACCATCGCTTTCGACCAGCAGTGAAGTACGCGGATAATGCACCTTCCATGTCTGTTGCAACACATCGATCGGAATCGACTGCTGATCCCCGGCATCAATCGTGAGCTGCACCGGGCTCTGCTCAAGCTGACCAAATGAACCGACTTGCTTCGCTTCGGATTCAAACAGCACCGTCAAAGAATAATCCTGACGATCCGACCCCGCCGGAACCGCAACCAGATACTCACCCGCTTCACGACGTACCTCAACGGGTTCTCCGTTCAGCATCGTCGACCACAGAAACGACCGATCGCCGTCAGGCAAAGTGAATCTCAGCGTCTGCACACCGCTCGAACGAATTTGTGCCTGGCACCAGCGTTGAATACTGCCGGAATCATTGAGCGTACATACGTTCGCTAACTGCTCACACACGGCCGACGGTACCGCGTTCGTCGCAAACCGAGTTTCCGCGACCTGAAACGAATAGCCAGGCTGCACGAATCGATAAGTCAACGCGATTCGACGGCTGGTTGACGCGTCCGGAGCGTCAACGAGACCGGGATCCGCCACGAACAAACCCGGGATCGCGCGAACTTCCGGACCGACGGAAAGCTGCTGCTCGGGCGTCGCTTCAAAAACCAACACACCATGCTGACGAACGGCATCCTGCACCTGAACGACCGGGGCCGCCATCGGAGCACTGCCCTGACGCGCCTGCTGAATGTGTGCATGCAGCGACAATGAACCGGCGAAGCGATGGTCCAGCTTTAATGTGAATGGACGCAGCCCATCGGCAGGAGTTCCCGCTGACTGTTCAATAATTGTGACCGGCCGGATTGCGCGAGTCTGCTGAATGCCGGGCACTGGGCCCACGTTTGTGACTTCGAAGCGAACGTCCGGGCCGAGTGATTTCGAAAGGCGAATGATCAATGTTCGGATCGTGCCGTTCAAAACATCAGTAATAATTTCTGCGTCGGTCGATTGCTGTCGGCTGTCGGCCCATGTGGTCAGCACTGATCGAGCAGCCAGGCGGGCCGGCTTGCGTACAATCGAAAATTCTCCGGATACGGTAGTACCAAGATTCTGAAAGACCTGTTCCGTGCCGCTTCCTGTGACTGGCGTCAAGCCAGACAGCGTCGCCGGGGAAACAATCAGGTCGTCCGCAAACTGAACCTTGTAGAATCCTCCAACCGTTGTCACTTCAGCCGCCGTTGCGATGGGCAGCGGCAGCTTCTGTTCCTGATCCGGATCACCAATCGTTCGATTCAATGTCAGCGCCAGATTCATCAACTGTCCCGGCGCGATAGGCTGAGATGGCTTCACCAGAATCTGATTGGGCTGACTGCCGTTGGTCCATGTCAGCGGACTCAGCGCAGCCGCGTTGTTGGCATCCGAGGATGACTGCACGCTCGTTAATTGCCAGTCCGGCGGCAGATTAATCAGCAGCTCAAACAGCGGAGCATTCAGCGTTTCAATCGTCAGCGTGGTTTCAAACGTCGCTGACGTGTCGTCAATTCGCAGAGTCGCATTGGACTCCGCGAACAGTTCACGATCGCGAGGACGAGCCGCCACTTTCAGTTCGAATTGCTGCAACCAAAAATCAAAGACAGAAGCTTCCAGGGAAACTCCCAGATCTGCCGCCGACATCGTACGCACGCCGCCTCCGGTTTCGGAGACGAGTCGCAATCCGTTTTCATGGGTTACGATCAGTCGGCCGGTATGAGCCGTCACTTCGGCGAACTGAAGCGTCGGAATTCTCTGTAAAGCCAATTTCCCGGGCGATGTTCCCGCGTCTGTGGATGTCGCTGCGGTTGCTGCCGAGACGCCATGAATTCGCACAACACGATCGTTTGTAAAAGGCTGACGATAGGTCAAGGTGACTCGTGTTTGCCCGGCGTTGGCTGGATCATCTTCCAGCGTCCAGCCCTCGAGCCCGGCTGATTCCACACGGGTCACTTCCAACTGCGACGGAACCTGAGCGACCACCTTGTTGATCGATCCGCCAAAGACACTGATCCGCGAATCACTTTCCCAGCGCAGTGTTTCCTTCTGAACAGCAACGGCTCCGTCGGTGCGAACGAAAACCAGAATTTGAGACTCCGATTCCTTCTGCTGCACCACCCAGCGCAAACGCACATCGGGAGCATTTCCGACCGGCACAACGTAATTGGCAACGGCATCGGCCGCAGCCGGACGCTCAAGTTTCAGATCGTTCACCAGAAGATGACGGCCAGCGGGACATTCAACGTTCAGTTGCACAGCCGGCACGACGGGAAGTTCAAAGGCTGCCGATTGATCACTGCCGGATTTCGCGAGGGGCGTCGACATGCTGATCTGAACTGTAAAGTCGCCGACGGTGTCATGTGCGATCAACAGTGCGGATGGTTCCGCAGGATCTCGAGAAACCAATGCCGCTTGTCCGTTGATTTCGGCTTTCTCTACCTGCAAGTTCCCGGCTCGCAGTTTCAGTAACTGCCAACCTTGTGCGTACTGTCGCACCTTTAGTTCCATGCGAATCGTCGCCTGATGCTCGCCCGGCGTCACGAAGAGATTAGCCTGCTCGGTAATAATCGGGATCGGAATCTCATTGGTCGCTGCATTCGCGCGAGCTTTTTCCAGCAGAGCTTTAAACTCATCGCGTTTCATCATGACCCCGCGACGGTCTCGTTCGAACACCGTGTCCAACTGATCGGCCGGAATGAACTGCTCGTTGGGCTTCTGGATTTCAGCCACTGGCGGCGTGGGAGCTTCCTGTGCGAAGGAAGCTGGATGCACAGACAGCATCAGCAGGCAAGCTGCGATGGTGACCAGCCTGAGATCGAAAGAAAGTTGCCGCACGCAAGATTTGAGATTTGAAATTTCAGATTTCAAATTTGAACTGACAGGTTTGATCGCAAATGCGTCAACCGCTGGTTGTTGTTTCAGATGAGTAGAGTCAAAATTCCTCATTTGCCACCTCGCATCAGATCATCCATCATCTTGCGAACTTCCGGAGCGGGAAGGATCGTTCCAACAGGCAGCGATTGTCCTTCCGCGGTCATCGGTGTGACTGATGTGCTTGCTGCGGTCTGCGTTGGAGTTGGCGAGGCTTGAGGTGGAGCGGGCGGCGGTACAACAGGAGTGACCAACTGTTCAACAGCCGTTGAAACCCCGTTTCCGTTTGTTCCATTCTTCTGACCGATCAGCAAACCTGTGAGCCAGATACCTCCGACGACCAGAATCCCCGGCCAGGCCATGGCCACATATTGAGGTGTGGAATTATCACCTTTCAACGAGTACATCGCGACGGCGAAAATCGCGAGCAGGACCAGAGTGATCCGGTTCTCCCAAGCTGTGCGACGCAGAATCAGTCCCAGCAAAACCAATGTTCCGCTGATCATCCAGAACAGGAATGGACGACTCCACCACGTGACTGTCAGTTCAGGCTGTCGACCAACGGCACGATAAACGGTAACGCTCCCTTGAGTCGGGAAGTCACCGGAAACCACATGCTGCGGATCGATCCATTCGTGCATTTCGTTGGCGGCTCCGATCGAAGTACCGGATCGCAGAGGACTGCTGATTGATGGCGGCACGGCCCCTTGTTGACTCCAGAGTTCCGGCTCGCCCAGAATCGCGATTTCTTCAGGAGCCCAGATCGCCAATTGTACCTGCTGCACGACCGTTGAACCGCCATTCTCACCGACAGTCGGCAGGCGAAGTTTCTGCAGGCCACCCTGGAATCCGCTCTGCACGGTATACGGTCGAGCTCCCTGTTCGACAATCGGGCAACGGTATTGCAGTGTCAGCAAAAACTCCTGATCGGATGTCGTGTCGCGACTGATGTTGACGTAATACGCTTCCCAATATTGGTCGGCCTTGACGTCTGTGGCCTTTTCAATCGTTGTTCGCTGATCATTCAGCATTGGAGCCTGCAAATCAGAACCAACGGGCAGGTCAACTCGCAGGCGCTGACGTTCACTGGTCGTGATCCGCATGCGAGCTCGCCATGACGCCAGAGCTTGCCGCTCGGTCACAACTTCCACAGCAATGCGTGAAACCACAGTGGCTGCGACTTCGTGAATTTCATGTCGTCGAATTCGAATCGTGGCCGATGCGGGCTGAGCAAAGTAACGATAAGCCAGATATCCATCCTGCTCCATCAGTTCCAGTTCACGAACATCAATCGCTTCCGTTGTCTCGCCCTGAGATTCCGCCGTGATCGATAACGATTCATGACGCAGCAGGCGAATTTCTCCCCGAGTCTGCGTCACGGTAACTCGTCGTCGATCGGCCTGATCGTCAGCGAACGGCGCGAGAACTCGTGGTGGTTCAACCGTTAGAGATTGTTCAGGAGCCACAGCGGCCGTGTTTGCATCATCAGAGCCTGCTGCTGAGGCCGGAGCCGCCGGCGCGGCTTCTGGTTGAGTCAGCTTGACGTCCCAATCAACGCTCAGTTGAACGGTTCCAGTGGCTTCATCCTGCAATACCAGAGTCCAGGTGATCCAGCCATTTTCAGGCTGAGCCGCTTTGTCACGCTGTTGATTCG
>CAIJTV010000795.1:0-2681 GCA_903823635.1 uncultured Planctomycetaceae bacterium | reverse complement strand
TTGCGAAACCGCTCCCGCAGGCTTGCCAGCGGCAGACTTCGCGGCGGGGGGCAGGAAGCTGACTTCGCCAGTCAATGGATCTGGTGCTGACACCGTTCCGATTTGAGCCCGAATACCGCCACCGTTCTTTAAGGAAGCGACAAACGTAGATGGAGCCGCACTGCCCAGGGCATTCACCAAAGCGGCCGCATTTGCATCAGCAGTCAGATTGCCGAGATTGGTTTCCTGATTGCGGACTGTGGCTCGCTCGCCCTGCAGGTAGACGTCTGTGAAACCAGATATATTCCCATCTTTGGCCGTGATTACCGCTGCCACTGCCTCTGTCAGGTCAGCGACTTCTTCGCCCTTGGTCCCCTCTGCGAATGCGGCTGACAAACCACCGTCGGCCGCCCAGGCGGCGGCCACATTCGTGGTCGTCGCTGCGTAAGCACCGTTAATGGAAGTCAGATCCGCAAGGCCGGTAACATTAATGTCGCCCGCGGCGTCGAATTCCACCACGAGGCGACCCAGGTATGTAAACTCGTTATCGGTGTTAATGATTACAGTCGTCTTACCGTCCGTGCCCGCAGTGATGAGGGGATAGTTGTTCGCGAAGTTGGCTGCATGGCCGGGGAAGACCACTGCGACATCATCGGAATCGCCCAGACGGGTGTTTGACCCAGCCGACAGGATGATATCGACCCCATTTAGCTTGGTTGCCAGCGACTGCTCGTTAGATATCAACTGTAAATGCGACATCAATATGATCTTGTTGATGCCTTCCGCCCGTAGTTCGTCGATGACCGGCTGAAGCTGGGCCGCCAGCAGATCCATATTGTCGGTTTCGCCGTTCGGCCCGGGGCCCCCGGGAAATCCGGCGACTTCAGTTCCGGAAGGCGAGGAAATTGATTCAATCAACTGGGTCGTGGCACCGACAATGCCAATCTTCTCACCACCCTTTGTCACGACGACAGAGGGAGCGATCCGCCCCTTCAGTGACGATGCTTCGGGAATCAGAGTTCCGGTTCCGCCGTCCAGCGTGTTTGTGAACCGTGACGACAGCTCAGCGTCACCCGAGAAATTCAGATTGGCCGAGACATGCACAAAATTCGCGCCCACCCAGCCGGCTCCGGGAGTGAAGCTGTCACGGAAAACGCGAGAACCCAGGTCGAACTCATGGTTGCCGATCGCTGAGACCTCAACACCCAGCTCGTTATGGATCGCGATGTCAACTGCGGCGATCGGGATTGTTCCAGTAATGTTTGAGCCTGACACCTGGTTAAGGACGGTTCGTACTGCCGCGTCAGTACCGCCCGCCAGGAATGGACCGGGAATCCAGTTATCGCCACCCGCCAGGATCAACGTCTGACTGAAGTCATCATCAAAGGCATCGACAAGGGCAGCAAGATTAGGAGCCGTTGTGGAAGCCAGCAGTCCTGCCTCCGCATCTGCCAGGTGCAGCAACTGCAGGGTATAGTTCACTGTAACGGTGAATGATGTTTCAACAAATGATGATCCCTCATCGGTTGCTCGAATTGTGATCACAGAGGACCCAAACACAACCGCGTTATAGTCCAGCGTCAGCGTACCCAAGCTGATCGTTACGCTGGTGAACAGGGCTGAATTTGTATTACCCGACACGCTATAGATCAGGAGAGCGTCCGGGGTCTCCAAATCACTGAAGACACTTGTCAGGTCGAGGTTAGAGTCTGCGGCTCCTTGACGGACAGTAATGTTCGGGACGGTTCCTGCTGTCGGGGCATCATTCACCGCCGTGATCGTGAACGTCACCAATCCAATATCAGTCAATGATCCATCGCTCAGCGTGTATTCAAAGCTCGCTGCGCCGTTGAAGTTCAGCGTTGGCGAGAAAATTACGTTTGCACCAGAAATGCTCACCGTGCCGCCGACGGCGTTGGTGACGGCGGTGATCGACAGAGTGTCGCCATTAGGATCACTGTCATTTGTAATCAGGCTGGCGATGGAAATCGAGCGGTTACCGGAATCTTCCGCGATATCCGACAAGTTGTCGTCAACAGCCACTGGAGGACCGTTTGCCGCACTGAAGCTGTTTAAGGCACCGAGATGATTCAGAGCCGCACCCTCATAGGCAGCAGGACGAGTAAATCCACCAGTCGCCAGTGTTGCGTTTGGCATCGCGCCGGCAAGTTCCCCAACGACCCAGTCGGAGGAGGTGGTTGTGAGAAGAGAGTGCCCGGTAGAGTTTCCATTGCGAGCCATGTAGTCGGGATGGTATCCACTGAGATTGATCAGCGATGAACCAGCCGGAACAAGACCACTGCCATTTCCGGATGTGTTCAGAATACCGTATCCCGTGTCCGCCGTGCCGCCATCGATGTTGCCGATCCCATCGCGAATCGTCCAGGAGGAAGCGGCTCCATCCAGAGCGCCGTCATCATTTGCATCCAGATCAGCGTTAGCAACGGGCAAAACTGTCCATTGGATGAGGAGAACGCTCACCGAACCATTCTCAATGTCTAATGACCGGCTCGAAAACTCTGTACCCCAGCCGGCAGTCGTCGCAACGACGTCAGTCGCACCACTCGCCACTGTGTAAGTGCTGCCAGATTGCCGTAGCACTAGATAACCGTTCGAGCCAAACTGCATCCCACCGATATAGAAGATCTGATCCAGGATTCCCGGTGCGGTTTCGCTACCCGTTTCGCTGTCCCCTTCGATCA
>CAIJTV010000794.1:0-4887 GCA_903823635.1 uncultured Planctomycetaceae bacterium | reverse complement strand
GCGGCGGTTCCTTCTGAGTCCGAATCGCAGAAGACGGCATTTGCTCGAGTCAATGGCGAAGCGATCACCTATGAAGCCTTGGCCAAAGAATGCGTCGCCAAGCATGGCAAAGAAGTTCTGGAGAACATGATCAGCCGGACCATCATTCGTCAGGCCTGTGCCGAGAATGGTGTGACAGTGTCAGAAGCCGAAGTTGATCAGGAGATTGTTGAAATCTCCAAGAAATTCGGTTTGGCTGTTGATCAGTGGTACAAGATGCTGGAAGCAGAACGAGGACTCAATGCTGAACAGTATCGTCGCGATATCATTTGGCCAATGCTGGCATTGAAGAAGCTGGCGGGCAAAGAAGTCACGATCACTCGTGAAATGCTGAAGATGGCTTACGAAGACAACTACGGTCCACGAGTGAAGGCTCGTATGATCGTGCTGGACAATCCTCGCCGCGCCACAGAAATGTGGGAGAAGATCAAATCAAATCCTGATGACTTCGAAAGCCTGACTCGCGACTATTCTGTTGAAACCAACAGCCGAGCACTCGGAGGTACGATTCCCCCGATTCGCAAGAATTCCGAGGGAACTCATGAAGCACTGCGGAAAGCCGCGTTCCAGTTCAAAGAAGTCGGCGAAGTATCCGGCATCATTCAGGTGGGACCAAGTCAGTACGTCATTCTGAAGTACGAAGGTCGAACAGAACCGATTGAGCATTCAACAGAAGACGTCGAAGCTCAGCTGCACGCAGAACTCGAAGAACGCGAAGTTCAGAAGCTTGTCGGCGAGACGTTCGAAAGCCTGCAGAAGTCAGCTCGAGTTGACAACTTCCTGACCGGTGAATCTCGTGGCCGAGTTGAAAAGGCGTCTCGAACTGCAACCGCGGCTGATGAGCCAGCAACTCGATAGCCAGGTGAGGATCAAAACGCCCCCGACCCTGCGTCGGGGGTTTATTGGCTTTTGCACCAGTATGATGACGAAGTGGTGCAGAAGCCGTTGAACCACCGGGGCGGGCCCGGTGGCGGGGTGGTTCGAAGAATAGTTACGGGAAGAGCCCGTTGATGGACTGATTGGTGTACCGTACACCCGTCGCTCCGTCGACGGGCTCTCTTCATTTCCCGGCGTTCAAGAGCCGGTTGTAAAGAGCTCTGTGGCGGTTCACCATTTGATCGACGGAATGCTGAGTCTCGATCAATTGCCTGCCCGCGTTGCCAAGCTTTGCGGCTAATTCCGGAGATTGCAGAACTCGCACAAGAGCCTTTGTCAGCTCGGGGCTTTTTCCAAGTGGAAAGATCAGTCCGGTCTCTTCGTGAGTAATCAGCTCAAGATTCGGCGCGATGTCGCTGGCGACGCAGGGAACTCCCAGGCTCATTGCTTCCATCAGGCTATTTGACATGCCTTCAAATTCACTGGGCAGGACAAAAGCATCAAGAGCTGCCAGCAGCGGCCACGAGTCAGCTCGATGTCCGGTAAAAACGATCTTTTCGCGACAGCCCAGTTGGCTGGCAAAACTTGCGAGCGAATCTCGTTCAGGGCCCCCACCAACGATTACCAGGCGAGCATTCTCGACGACCTGATGCAGCAGTTGAAATGCCCAGATCAGATCGGGCAATCGTTTCTGTGGAGCCAACCGACCAGAAAATCCAACGACGCGATCTTCGGGACGTAACCCCAGAATTTCTCGAGCCTGATCCCGAGTATATCTCGCGGGCACACTGGGGATAGCGTTCGGGATAACAGTGATCAAATTTTTGGGGACGCCCACTGCTTCGTAAAATGAAGCCACGCTGGCAGAGTTTGCTGTCATCGCGTTCGTGCGACCGATGAGTCGTCGATCCATCGCCAGTTGCCAACCACTCTTCCACGAATCAACACAGCGTTCGGACACAACGACCTGACAGTGCGCAGGTACGATTCCCGGGAGCCTGACGTAGGAGTTTGCAGCAAAGAGAAATGACTGCACAACATCTGGCTTGAAGGCTCGCAGTGCATTCCGCAGACGCAGATATGTCAACGGATCAAATCGGAATCGCTTCCCCAGAACTTCCACGGAGATCCCTGCGGCTCGCAATTCCTCCGCAAACGGGCCGCCTCGATTCAACGCGATCACATGAACCGAAAACTCATCCCGTGGCAGCCCCATCGCCAGCAAAGTGAGCTGTCGTTCAGCGCCGGACTGATCCAGCGTTGGGATGACAAAAGCAATTCGGATCAACACATTTCTTTCAAACGACGCCGGGAGCCTGATTCACCAGAGAACAATATTCCGGGGAAGTGTAGCAGGCGATCCCTGTCGCATCAGTCATCTGGCATCAGATTGTGTCCGCGGTATTAACCGTAAAGCATTTCTGCCTGAACATGATTAATCTTGCGGCAGCGGAGCTTGTCTCCGGCCAGCTTTTCTCCAGCCGGATCGATGTAAACTCGCCCGGTTCGTCCGGGCTTTACGCTCATCACGTGAATATTGAAGATGAACGCTCCGTCATCCATGGCGGTAAACCAGTGGACATTGTCCTTCAGGTCAGTCACGGTGGAATAAGATCCCGATGCGAATGAGCCATCGATTGTTGGCTTCACGATCATGTGGTCTTTTTCGTCTTCCAGTCGATCAAAATGACGACCGTGGAAGTTACCTTTCAAAATCAGAAATGCAGTGGCCATGTTGTCGTGGCCATGTGGAACCACCGAGCGACCTTTGTTCAGAGCAAACACCTGATGCCCGAAGACAAGTTTTGTCGGCAGGCCCTCAACTTCCGGCAAAGTGGCCTGAAGGCTCAATTCGCCTCGCTCTTTGAATTTCACTTTGGCTGTCAGCTTTTCGAAATCAATGAACTGCAGCAACTCCGGAAGATCGACTTGGCTGAAGAGTTCTTCTACTTGCTTCTGCCATTCCAATTGTTCAAGCTTTTTCCCCTTCAGATCAAGACTCATCGTGTTGAGTTTTGCCAGCCACTGAGATGCGACCGGACGAACATCGCTGGCAAACGCATCTCCGGCAAACAGCGTGTCGAGAAGAGACCACGTCAACAATGCTCCCAGAGTCTTCTGATGAAACTCACGCCGCGTTGGTGAAGTCATAGTGGTTGATGCCTTTGTATTACCCTGGATGCTGGAGTGTTTGCGAGACAGCGCCTTAGAATTTGCGTATGGCTCGGCTGGCTCACAGTGCGAGAGCAGGCCTGCACGTTGTCCTGAGGGAGCTGGTGCGTCAGCGTTGCACTGGTCTCACTCGACAAAATCAAACTCAAATCACCGACGCCTTCGGCTTGCCGTTAAACGAGGAGAGGCATCTCCTCGCCCCTCAAAGCAATTAAGTACTTGATCACACGCTACGAGTTTTTGCAGCGACTTGCAAGATGGAGGTGCAGTGATCACGATGCAATTCCGCCGCTTGTCCGATATCCCGCCTCTTGTTCTTAATGGCTGAAGGAGAATCCGTCATGGCCAAACTTCGTCGTCGTCGATTTCTGCAGACTTCCACGGCCAGTGCTGTTGCGCTGGGAATGGGAAGTCTGGCGTTGTCCGAAACATTGCCGGTTGCCTCGAATGCAAAAGGTTTGTCCCTGCGAATCGCTCCGTTTCGCTTTGATGTCACGCCGCCAATGGGACACTCTTGCTGTGGAGGCTGGATCAAACCGATCGAAGCGGTTGATGATCCGCTGGAAGCGATTGGGTACGTCTTGCTGGGAGCCGGTGATCCTGTTGTCGTCTGCGCGGTTGACTGGACCGGCATTCTGAATCAGGCTAATTTGGAGTGGCGAACAGCCATGGCGGAAGCGGCCGGGACGACTCCGGATCGC
The DNA here is from genome assembly GCA_903823635.1 of uncultured Planctomycetaceae bacterium. GTDB lineage: Bacteria > Planctomycetota > Planctomycetia > Planctomycetales > Planctomycetaceae > SXXK01. Next base: position 1,099 of record CAIJTV010000794.1, on the reverse strand, counting down.
GTCGCCGTGCATTGTGTTCATCAGCACAACGCCCCAATGGCATGCCTCGACGCCGAAGCCCTGGTCGCTGCCGAAGGCGATCTGCCGCATATTGTGGACGTTGCCTTCTTCCGGGAATGTCTCGACAAGGCTCGGCAGGCCATTAAGGAGAGTCTCCCGAAGGCTGAGCCTGTGACTCATGTCGGACATGGCCAGGGCAAAGTCGTCGAAGTGGCCTCAAATCGACGAATCTACGTCGATGAAACCGGGAAAATTCTCGGCATGCGTGGCAGTGCCTGTACGGATCCCAAGCTGCGAGCAATGACGGAAGGGTTGATTGATCCTTATCTCAAAACAGTGGCCTATTATAACGGTGAGAAGAAGCTGGTTTCCTGTCACTACTATGCAACTCATCCGATGAGCTATTACGGTGACGGACGCGCGACCAGTGACTTCACCGGGTTGGCTCGCAAACAACGTCAGCAGGATGAGCCCGAGACGACTCATATTTACTTCACGGGTTGTGCCGGCAATATTTCAGCCGGTAAGTACAACGATGGCACCAAAGAGATGCGGCCTATTCTGACGAAGCGAATCTACGACGGAATTATCGCGTCAGAGCAGAGTATTCAGCGACAGCCGGTGGAGAACGCAGAGTGGCGAACGGCCGAAATCCTTCCGCCAGCTCGCGTGACCCTGAACGCAGAGCAACTTGCGGCGGCCATCAGCAACAAACAGAACACTGTTGTGGGACGCAATCGTCCGGCTTACGAACTGGCGTGGCTGAAGCGACACGAGAAGAAGATGCCGATCGTGCTCAGCTCACTGCGAATTAATGATATCACGTTGCTCCATCTACCGGCCGAGAGCTTTATCGAATACCAGTTGCGTGCGCAGGAACTTTTCAAAGATCGATTCGTGGCAACGGCTGCTTACGGCGACGGTGGCCCGTGGTACATTCCCACCAAAGAAGCCTATCCGAACGGTGGCTATGAAGTGAGCGTCGCGTTTTGCGAGCCAGCGATTGACGATGAACTGACGGCAGGGATTCGCAAGCTGTAGGCGTTTGCGTTGGATAAGAATCCCGTCGACGGAGCGACGGGGGTACGGTACACCCGGC
>CAIJTV010000793.1:0-2290 GCA_903823635.1 uncultured Planctomycetaceae bacterium | reverse complement strand
TGCCGCCGGTGGCCGCATCATGCGTGACGTGACGCGTGAGAACCTGCACAAGCTGATGGCCATTGTGCTGATTGAGAAAGGCAAGGCCGAGGCGATTTCGGTGGCGCGTATTCAATGAATAATATTTCCCGCGAACCCCCGGCCTCGGTTTATGGCTCCTGAAGAATAGATCACACAACATTCGCCAGCGTGCAATAACTCAATTCGATTGAAACGTATGAAACATCGTTGGACACTAAAAACGCGAGATCTTACACCCACCGGTCGGCCGTTGTTGATGGGGATTTTGAATGTCACCCCCGACAGTTTTTCTGACGGAGGCCAGTTTGAGCTTGTCGAAAATGCCGTCGCACGTGCTTTGCAGATGGAAGCCGACGGAGCTGACATTATCGATATCGGTGGCGAATCAACTCGCCCCGGCGCGGAACCGGTCATGCTGGAGGAAGAGTTGCGAAGAACGATCCCCGTGATTCGTGAACTGGCAACGCGGGTTAGAACTCCGATCTCAATCGACACCACGAAGGCCGAAGTTGCACGGCAGGCTTTGGAAGCGGGTGCCGAAATTGTCAACGATATTTCAGGCCTGACTTTTGATCCGGACATGCTGGAAGTTTGTCGGCTGCACGATGCCGGGATTTGCCTGATGCATATTCAGGGGACGCCTCAGACAATGCAGCAGAATCCGACGTACGTGGACGTCGTTCAGGAAGTTATTGACTTTCTGCAACAACAAGTCGATCGCTGTCTGATGGCCGGCATCCTGCCGGAACGAATGTGCGTTGACCCTGGAATTGGTTTTGGCAAGACGGCCGAACATAACCTGCAGTTGTTGAAGTCTGTGTCTCGCCTGCAACGGGACTTGCAGCGTCCAGTGCTCATCGGGCATTCGCGGAAACGATTCCTGTCGAAGATCCTCGGCCGTTCTGTCGACGAACGAGAATCCGGAACGATTGGCGTATCGATCGCACTTGCAGAACAGGGAGTTGACATCCTGCGAATTCATGATGTTCGAAGTGTGCGTGACGCCATAGTCGCATGGGACATGGTTCGCAGCAGTCATTCTGTGATCGGCCACAATTGAGGCAATGCGGTGAATGATTTATGCCGCGAACCCCTGGCCTCGATTCATACCGTCCAAAGCATAATGGTCCGGAAACGAACACCTTCAAAACGTCTGTCCGGTCAGTCGCTCAAAGGCTTCGATATAACGTTTTGAGGTTCGTTCGATAACGGCTTCGGGAAGCTCCGGAGGCGAGCTGTTTTTGTCCCAGCCTGATTGTTCGAGCCAATCCCTTACAAACTGCTTATCGAATGACGCTTGTCCTCGGCCTGCAGCATAATCATCGGCGGGCCAGAATCGTGAACTATCCGGAGTCATGACTTCGTCGATCAGGATAATGTCGTGACCCTTCAATCCGAACTCGAACTTTGTGTCGGCGATGATAATGCCTTTGGTCTGCGCATGTGAGCAGCCTTCGTGATAAACCTGAAGGCTGAGATCTCGCAGTCGACGCGAGAGGTCTGATCCCACGACGTCGCACATCTGCTCAAATGTTATGTTTTCATCGTGGCCCGTTTCGGCCTTCGTTGCGGGCGTAAAGATCGGCTCCGGAAGCTGACTGCTTTCTTTGAGACCAGTGGGAAGCTTAATACCGCACACGGTTCCGGATTTCTGATACTCTTTCCAGCCGGACCCTGACAGGTAGCCACGGACGACGCACTCAACAGGCACGACTTCGGTTTTCGTCACCACCATGCTGCGATCTGCGAGGCTGGAGATATCCGTCCCGGGTGGCAGCGGCAGGGTCGTCAGGTCGGTCGAAATAAGGTGGTGAGCCACTCCCAGACGAGCGAACCAGAACAGGCTGAGCCGAGTTAGAACTTCCCCTTTGCGGGGAATGCCATTAGGCAAAATATGATCAAAAGCACTGATTCGATCAGAAGCCACGAACAGCAGGCGATCGCCGAAATCAAAGACATCGCGGACTTTTCCGCGCCGAACGGGGATTCCTGGAATGGAACTCTGGAGCACAACGGACGACATGGACGACGATCTCAGAGGCAAAACGTGGGGATAGAACCGATGTTTGTGGACCGACTGCAGTCTACAAGGCACCCAGCGTTTGAACAATGAACCGACATTTGCCTAGACTGCGACAGGGCGCCGGGATTTTTTTGATGAAGAGGCTTCGGGGAGTTTCATGGGGGTTATCCAGTTTCAAGTTGAACGCCCGGATCTCCTGCAGGCCGCATCGTCTCAGTCGCTGGTCGACTTTTTGATGTACGATGG
>CAIJTV010000792.1:0-9101 GCA_903823635.1 uncultured Planctomycetaceae bacterium | reverse complement strand
TCTTCAAAAAAGGCACCACAACTCGCGTCATTTACAAAACAAATCAGGCGACGAATACCTACGTCCATTTCGCTCCTCTCGCCAATGGAGACTACACATTCAATGTGCGGGCGTTCAACGCGGTTAATAAGCCCGGAGCAATCAGCGAGTCTGTCGACTTCAAGGTAACTTCGCCGACTCTTGTTGCACCAAGGCTGACCGCTCCGATCGGCACGTCTACCAGCACGCAACCTCGCTTTGCCTGGACAGCAGTGACTGGTGCTACATTTTACAAGTTGGTTGTGCACAACCTCTCCCGGGGAACGGTTCAGTTTACTCAGGAGAACTTGCCTCGAACCAAAACATTCTTCGATCCTCCAGTAATGCCACAAGGCAATTATCGCGTCCAGGTTTGGGCGGTCAGTAATAACATTGGTGCTGATGGAAAGTACATTGCCGGTCCTTCCACCGGATGGCAATCCTTCACGCTGGACATTCTTCCTCCGGCCGCTCCCTCTGTGACAGGACCTCGCGGACTGAACGACAGCCCGACAATTACGACCACCAATCCCCGATTTACGTGGACGGTTCCCGCGCGTGGTGTCAAGTACGACCTGCTGGTCAACAATGTCACGACACAAGTCGCCGGAGTGATCCGTGAGAACGGCCTGACGTCGACATCGTTCATCGCTCGCACAAATATGGCTCAGGGACAGTACCGCGTCTGGGTTCGGGCCTACAACGCGGCGAACGAAGTTGGCGACTGGAGCCTGCCGTTCGATTTCAATATTGATGAGCCGACTCCGTCAGTCCCCGTGATTACAGCCCCGGTTTTGAATTCACTGGGCTACGTCGAAGATGCAAATCCAACCTTCAGATGGACGACAACAACGCCGGCCGCTGCGGCTTATGACTTTACTCTGTTCAACGTCTCACTCGGCACGACGGCCTTTACAGTTAACGATTTGACGACAGCTTCTTATGCCGTTCCTGCGGCGTCCCGTTTAGGTGAGTATGTCTACCGGGCACAGGTTCGTGCAAAGAATGTGTCTGGTGATGCCACCGAATGGAGTGCGCCTTATACGATTCGGGTGAATATTCCAGACCCTACCACTCCGACCACTCTCGGACCCGGAGACACAATCACAGACACCACTCCGACCTTCTCTTGGCGTCACAGCAGTACGTCTTTCAGCTACGAGATTCTGATTCGCGATTTGCTTCGCAATGAGGACATCTCTCTGCAGGTCAAAACGTTCTCTCTTGATCCAGGCGGTGCGACAGCGTCTTACAACCTTCCCAATGCAAACGCCCTGAAGCCCGGCACTTACCGATTCTGGGTGCGAGCCATCAATTCTCTCGGACAGGCCAGCGGTTGGAGCACATCCAAGACATTTGTCATCACTGTAAAGCTGGACGACAGTTTGCAGAATTCCCCTGCAGAGAATCCTGACCAACTGGTTGCTTCCCGGATTACTCCGGCTCTTACAAATCGCAAGTCCCTGACCGCGAATGCATCTTCTGAGGATGCTCGATCAGAGGATGCTCAACCACAGGAAGTTGTGGCAACGGATTTTGTCGCAGTCATACGCCCGTCTGCCAGCGACCGTCAGACAGCGATTCCAGAAGTCCCAGGCGAAGAATCGTTGATCGATGCGTTCATGCACCGCATCGCGGATCCATCGTCTGACGCAGACTTCACCTTTCTGAAGTCCTGAGCAGGCCTATCCAGCCACCAAACGCTAAAGCAACGGCCCTCGGAGAATTATTCCGAGGGCCGTTTTTTGCGTGCTGACAGCGTGTTGAAAAAGGTGCCTCGAACATTGAAGGAGGCACGGTATCACGACGAACACGAACCGCTGGAGAATTCCAGAACCTTACATCAACGGCCTGATAACACTCACACGCCTACGATGCCTCGCAGTTGCGAAAGTTCCGTCAACAAACGGTCAGGTCGCGTCGCCGGATCCTTCAAAACGTCGCTGGATACTTCGAGCCCGGATTTCTCAGCAACCAGCAGCGCCGTCTTCATTCCTGCGGCTTTCGCCGGGACAAGATCTGTCGACAACCGGCAACTGATGTGAAGCGTTTCCGCCGCTGGGATTCCAATCGAACGCAACTGCTGAACAGCCTCAGCAAACAACATCTTCGAAGGCTTCTTCACACCCACATCGGCGGAGACAAGAATCGTCTGTGGTCGAAACAATTCATAAAGCGGCGGCAAATCGCCCTGCGTTGCAACAGCCTTCAGCGTCTGGATCAATGTGAAAGACTGTCCGTCCGAAAGCAGCCCCTGAGTTATCCCGGCCGCAGACAGATCGCTCATCGCTTCAGCCGCTCCCGCCCGTGCTTCCGTAGCCTGCAGACAGTTGTGAAAGAAGAACGCGACCTTCTCACTGAATTCATCCAGATCACCGTACTGACCTTCATCGTAGGTGTACTCCTTTTCAAAGAGCTTACCAATCAGGGCTCGCCACGTATCAACCAGGTTAACCTCTGTGACGTTACCTTTGGCCGAAGCTTGCATCGCCTGCCGTTCAATCGTGCTGCGGTAAATCCCAATCATGGACTGCCAGGGAGGCCCGGGCTTGCGATACATGTGGTTCCACATGTTGAACTCGTGAATCGTCTTGTCCAGCGCGATCTGCAGACGAGCTTCTTCCTCGGGAAACAACGTAAACTTGCCGTCGGACACACGCAGCAGTGTTCCATAAACATCCCACAGCACCGCACGGATGCCAGGAAGAGGCTTAATCGAAGGGTTGGCGTTCACTGCTTTTGCGGCAGGAACCTTTGGCCAGATCAATTTGCGGCCGTCAAGAAAATCAGCGTACTCGGCAAGCGAAAGAGACATGAAGACTGACTTCAAAAACTGTCAAGAAAAAGGCAGAGAAGTTATTACGAACGCCTCACAAAATCAGGGCTGGCTCCCGCAGAGATCCCGAAATCATGGAGAAAAGGAACCGTACACGGGTGCCTGTCCTGGTTTTGTTAGTGCCTCTAAGTGTCCAACAGCAACGGTTGGGGAAGAAAGCCAATTTCCGCCTTGGAAGCGAATTCAGTCAAATCCACCAGCCGCCATCTCACATTGCGCCGGGGATCGCGTATCCGTGCCGCTCGGCAAACGCTTTCAGATAAGGATTGAGACGTTCAACGTATTCCGGATCGAAACGGTATTCGTTATTTTTGTACCCAATCAGGGTGTCGGTATACGCCTTCAGTCGCGGCTGCATGTTTGGCCATGTTGTCAGCCCAAACTGCTGATAAATCTGCTCGACGATCTCCATGGGACGAGCCGTAATGTCCTCATGCCGAAGCTCGATCAGATTCTGAGCAGGAATCAGCTTCTTGTCCCTCTCCCAGTTTTCAAAAATCAACTGGTGGCGACGAGCGCCAAACTCTTCAATCTCGCGGGGATCGTGGCTTTGAAACGCCAAATTCACCATGAATCGTTCCATCAATTTCATGGTCGAGGCATGAACCAGATAGGGATTGCGATAAACATGGATGAATTTTGCATCCGGATACAATTTCAAAACCTCCGAAACTCGCCCCAGATTCGGAGGATTCTTCAGCAACAACCGACGCCCATGCGATGCGTACGACACCTTTCGCAAGAGGTACTCAAACATTCGCGACCAGTGAGCCACATCTCGTGAGTTCGCTCCTTCAAACAGGACCGTCTGACGAAACGTCTGCTCGGCGATTCGCGGAAAGAAATAGTTCAGGTAATGACTCATGTGAGTCAACCCGGCCAGAGCAAAGTCTTCCGACATCGGCTCATCAATTCCGAGCGGCACGGCATCCATCGGACGACTTTTGGGAAGTCGACGAGTCAGGATCCAGCGGGCCAGCCATTCCCAGGTCAAGAACCCACTGGGGATCGCACAGTGCAGCATAGTGACACTGGCAAACTGCGGATCCTGAAGCATCAGGTTATGCATATTCGTCGTGCCACTCCGCCAGTGCCCGATGATAAAAACGGGCGGCGCTGTAAGCTTGTGCCGACGAACCGGAAGTCCAAATCGCAGTCGTTCGAACACACGAATGGGAATTGTCGCGATGATGAACAAAGTAATCCGGAAGGCTCGTAAGCGATGCCCCGGCTCAATCTGATCTCCGTATCGCCACAATAACGTCAGCCAATTCCGCAGCGTGGAGAAATGCAGAATGTGAGGAAGTCGCATTCGCGATTCATCAGCAGCCATGAGTTCAGCAAATCCTGTTGAGTGTGTTCTGAGTTAAGGAAGATCAATACTCAGTTCGTTGCTGCCTTCAGTAATTTCAAATACGACTTCGGCCGGGGACAACTTCGCATCGTCAACGGTTGGACCAGGAGCGACAGCTCCCATGTCGGTCACGGCAACATGATACTTTCCGGGAACCGGCCCGGCATTGGCGGCGATTAAGAATTGACCATTGCGAACCATCGCCCAGCCGACCGGTGCGTTCACATCGTCTGGTTTAAACGCCACTGTGCCAAACTTCAGCGGTTCGCCTTTCTGCTTAATCATTCCTGTGACCTGCTGACGCTTGCCCGTGGTCAGCAGCCCGCTTTGCGTGAGCCATGTTCCGGCCGCATGAATCCACTGTCCCAGTGCTGGATGCTCATTCGCCAATCCAACGCCATGGGGTCCCTGCTGATAAATGTGCAGCTCAGCGGGAACTCCGGCTTTGTGACAGGCTGCATAAAAGGCCAGACTGTTCTCCGGAGGAACCCCGGTGTCTTCAGACGTGTGAAACAGAAACACGGGAGGAGTGTCTTTAGTGACTTGAGTATCATTCGAAAGACTCTGCAATTGTTCGTCGGTGGCCTTGTCCCCCAAAAGGTTCTTTGCCGACCCCTTATGAGCATAATCAGCGACAAAGCTGATCACTGGATAACCCATGATTCCGAAGTCCGGCCGACAACTTTGCTTATCAATCGCATTCTCGGCCGTCGCATCCCCTGCGTCAAAATGAGTGAGCGCGGTTGAAGTCAAATGACCGCCGGCGGAGAAGCCCATGATGCCCACACGATGCGGATCAATCCCAAACTCACTCGCACTGGCTCGCACTAATCGCAGTGCTCGCTGAGCATCCTGGAGTGGAATCGGATGCCGATACGGGCTAAGTCGATAACGAAGCACAAATGCCGTCACGCCGATTCGATTAAAGTACTTCGCGGGCTGAACTCCTTCATGATCTGTGGCATGAATCGCATAGCCACCGCCCGGGCAGATGATGACAGCGGCCCCGTTGGGATTCTTTGTGGCCGGGTAGACCCAGACACCGGGCTTGTCAGCATCCTTGTCACCCAGAGCTTCCGGAGCCCCGTTAGACCAGAGCAGCCGAAATTCAGGCTCATCGGCCCCCATCGCAAAGGCATTCGTGAACACCATGATTGACATCACAATCGTTGATACAAACGCTGTTTTCATCTTGAAGTTCGACTCCGGAAACATGGCCATTCGCAGACTTCGGTCAGGGATTTGATCCACTCGGCGGGAGGGATCTTAGCTACGAGCACAACAATCAGAAACGAATCAGGCCCCTCACAGGTCTCTCGGCCGCAAGAATTCTTTAATCCCAACGGCGACCACACGCTCCCATTGGCTCGCTTACTGTCGCATCCGCAAACCCTGTGCGTCTCAATCACGACACTTTCCCCAATTCGCCAACTCGCGTTCGCTCGACGTCATCAAGGACTGGCATTCTCGATTACAATGCGACGCCCTTTGAATCATCGTTCTTTGTGCAATCCCGAACGGTGCCACCCGAGTTGCTCTTTTGCCGCTGCATGCTGGACTGTCTTACCGATGGACGTCAACGATTACCTGATTGACCATACCAAACTCGAATGGCACAAAATGCTGTCCGCCTGGTCGTGGCTGTTGGACGATGAAGCCGAAATCGAGCCATGGCTCATGAATCGTTTCGGTGATCTGTTTTTTCTGGACGAAGACGGCGCAGTCCTGTGGCTGAATGTCACTGACGGTGAATTGTCCGAAGTGGCCGAAAACGCAGATGAATTCTTCGCACTGCTGGAAAGTTCGGTTGATGGCTCTGATGAGGATGACTCAGAAGACGCTGCTGATTTCGAAGACGAAGAAGAGTCCGAAGACAATGCGGAAGACTGGTTCCTGATGGGGATCGTCGATGAAGCTGTTGAGTCCGGGCTGAAGCTCGGCCCTGGCGAATGCTTCGGCTTTAAGACTCTGCCAATTCTCGGCGGCGACTACGTCCCGGAGAACTTGTACGTTTCGACGGTAGAAAAGTACTGGTCTTTCTGCGGCTACGTCCACGCTCAGATCGACGGCCATCCGGACGGCGCCGAAATCGAGATCGATGTCCCGGAGCGATAAAGCGTCTGGAGATTCCTCGCGATCCCCGATGTGATTCGGTCGCTCTGGATACGAGTCAAGAAGCCAAAGGATTTTCAATGAGTCTTCAGCCAGGCCGCTATCGCCATTACAAGGGCAAGGATTACATCGTGCTCGGTGTGGCGAGACACAGTGAGACCGAAGAACAGCTGGCAGTCTATCGCACAGATTACGGCGACCGCAGCTTGTGGGTACGACCTCTCGCGATGTTTCAGGAGACGGTCGAGATCGACGGCCAACCACGTCCTCGCTTTCAATACGTAAGCCCGGAATAGCCCAGCACTCGACTGCCTTCAAGACTCGCTTAGCGTCTTCGCGTGGAACCTTCTGAATTCAGCGTGCCAAGCGACCGGAAGGCAGACTCACGCAAAGGCGCAGAGCCGCAAAGAAGACAACCACCCGCAAGACTCACTTTGCGCCTTCGCGTCTTTGCGTGAAACCTTCCGTATCCCACGTGCCGAGCGCCTGGAAGGCAGACTCACGCAAAGGCGCAGAGCCGCAAAGAAAAAGAAGCCGACCACCCGCAAGACTCGCTTTGCGCCTTAGCGTCTTTGCGTGACATCTTCTGAATTGCAGTGTGCCAAGCGACCGGAAGGCAGACTCACGCAAAGGCGCAGAGTCGCAAAGAAGACAACCACCTGCATGACTCACTTTGCGCCTTAGCGTCTTTGCGTGACATCTTCTGAATTCAGCGTGCCAAGCGCCTGGAAGGCAGACTCACGCAAAGGCGCAGAGCCGCAAAGAAGACAACCACCCGCAAGACTCACTTTGCACCTTCGCGTCTTTGCGTGACATCTTCTGAATCCCACGTGCCGAGCGTCTGGAAGGCAGACTCACGCAAAGGCGCAGAGTCCCGAAGAAGACAACCACCCGCAAAACTCACTTTGCGCCTTCGCGTCTTTGCGTGAAATCTTCTGAATTCAGCGTGACGTACGCCGGCGCGGCACCTCGCTGGCGGCATCTAGGTCCCAGCTATTTACGACGGATGCCAAAAAGCGGCGGAAACGAGGAACGGTCCAAATCCGGCTCTTCGTTGGCGGAGCAAAGGTTCAACTGCCGTGAAGTGGCAAGGCTCCTACGTGACTCGACGAAACAAAAAAAGCCGTTCGACTTTTAGGTCGAACGGCTTAATCTGAAGAAGTCGGGGCGACACGATTTGAACGTGCGACTTCCGCGTCCCAAACGCGGCGCTCTAGCCAAGCTGAGCTACGCCCCGATGTGTTCTGTTTGACTCCGACTGTTACATCAGAGATTTTCAGGACACTTGCTGCAATCAACTGGTTCGGTGAAGAACCCGTTGCCCGCGGCGGGGCGGAGTGTAGCGAGCATGCCGTTGCGTTTCCAGAGTGCTGTGCCTGCTTCAGGTGATAAGTTTCTAGGATCGGGAAGACTTCTGCTCCGCGACGGCAAAAGTTGCTGATTTGCCTGAAAAACGCGTCGTTTTTGCGGGAAGATGCAAGACCAGGCAATACCCTGAGCCGCGTCTCAGCCTCGAAAGAATGATCATCGCTGGTCGCAGCTCATAAAGATTCTGACGATTTTTCTGCAGGCTCGGAACTCAGGAGAGAGATTGAAACAAATGAATCCACTGCCGGAGGACACGCGTCTCTAGAACCGAGCCTGCCGCTGGGACAGATATTCGACCAGAGCTTTGTCGAATGGCATGCTGGTGTCGAGCGGCACGTAATCCGCGCCGACGGCCTGGCAGGTCGTGCGGAAGCGTTCTCGCAGATCGCTCACCGCCTGCAGATATTCGGCTCGAATTCCCGCCGCATCGACGATCTCGTGGTCGTTGGTTTCAGGCTCCAGCAGATCGACGCTGCCTGTAAAAGGAAACGTAACTTCGGCTTCATCAAGAATGTGAAACACGATCACGTCGTGACCACGGAAACGCAGCATGCGAATGGCATCAATGATCTCATCCTGATCGGCCAGCAGATCAGACATCAGCATCATTAAACTGCGGTGGCGAATCATGGAGGCGATTCGTCGCAGGTTTCCGGCAATATTGGTCGTGCCCGTCGGCTTGCAGCGTTGAAGAACCGACAGAATGTCGCCCAAATGTGAGCGACGACTTCGTGCGGGGAGGCTGGCCTTCAGTTCATCATCAAAGGTCATCAGCCCGACCGGATCCTGCTGATGAATCATCAGATAGCTGATGGAAGCTGCAAGGCAGATGGCATAGTCAAACTTGGTCAGATCCTGGCGATACGTGTAACCCATGCTTCGTGAAAGATCCATCAGCAGATAGCCCGTGATATTCGTCTCGGCCTGATATCGCTTGATGTAAATGCGATCGGTGCGAGCAAACACCTGCCAGTCGATATCTTTGGGATCATCGCCGGGTTCATAACGGCGATGTTCGCTGAATTCGACGCTAAAACCCTGAAACGGGCTGGCGTGCAAGCCTGAGAGCAGCCCTTCAACAATAAACTTCGCGCGAAGATCAAGGCGAGCAATGCTCTGGATCACCGCAGGCTTCAAGTATTGTTCGGCTGATGACATGAAAGGGGCTCAATCCCGCAAGGCAAAGTCTCAAATTTTCTTCGCAATGTCTCCGAGGCTTAAAAATCGCGACCCGCAATGTCAGTGAGGGGTTTGCACCAGTACTTTCATCCCTTGCTGACGCCTCGGGTTGTGGCAACTTATTTCGGCACTGTCCCTAACCCGCTGCGACTTCGGACAGCACCTGTTCGGCCACAAAGATCGGAAGTGTCGGCTGGTGATGGACGGCCATGGCGATCGCATCGCTGGGACGGC
>CAIJTV010000791.1:0-3238 GCA_903823635.1 uncultured Planctomycetaceae bacterium | reverse complement strand
GTTTTCATTGAAAAAAGTGCGTGCGCCCACCCCAAAATGCGGGCGCACGGAGGCCGTGCTTGGGTGATCAGGGTGATCGCTGGTTTTGTACACCACTACGGTGTCGTTGATCTCTCTAAACCGAGTCAGTCGCGCTCTTTGGAGATCCCACCAACTTAAAGCTTCATCAATCTTAGCTGACAGAGTTCCAGTCTCACCACCTCGTGGGGCACCGAGAACTTCCGTCATGAATCGTTTACCTTCAGCCGATTCGTGATCCAAGATACATTTCGGATCCAGTCCCAGCAAGCGTAGAACCGAAGAATGTATGGTTCTGAAGAAACCTTCCTTCTGCAAACGATCACAATCGACGCCAGTGAGCTTCGACGCACGCTGTGCAGCTTCGAGGCACGCTGAGCGACTGAAGCTACTGTATCCGACCTGATGCCACTTCAGACCGGCTCGTAGGCGATCCTCGAGCAGGCCCATCGCCATTTCAGTTTTCCCGCTTCCTGCGATTCCTACTACGACAGTCGTTTCAGGCATCGAATCACTCCTCATCGATAAAGCAGGCGCATCCCCCGAACTCATACGGATCCGCTGTAATTTCTCCGCTGGCAAGACCATCACGAAACTCAGAGAGTTTCATGTAAGTCACAACTCCGTTGATGTTCTTCCGGAGGAACGGTCGCGCAGTTTCACCAATTTCACGGTAGGCAATTTCTTCCTGTTCGACGTGCCACTGGTAGCGTTCAGGGAAGTGCTTTAGTAGCGTTGCGAATTGAGTCTGTCCACTGCGAACACAGAATCCTCCGCAGTTATTATGAGGAAAACCGTAGGAATAAAGTCTCGGCAATTTAATACCATACTTTTCGATGATTTCCGTCCTTGAGCAGTGAGAATGCATTCCGAAGCGATCCAGCAGGGAATCGACGATCACTGGCGCCCACGATTTTTTCGCTCGTTCGATGCGTTCCTGTTCATCGCGTCCCATGCCGAGGATCAGGGTCGCTGGTTTGCCTTTGTCGGTGTAGTTTTCTTTGATCCACTCGCGAACGACATCGGTTTTCAGTTTTTGGCTGCAGTGCGCTGTTCTGGTGTTACCGATGTATTTGACTTTTCTGAAGACATCCCAAGGAGTCATTCCGCAGGACAGTTTCACAATTGTCTGGCCGATGACTGCAGCAACATCATCCATGAATCTGTGAAGGTCTTCATCTTCGATCATTGTGTCGGCGAAGACGCATTCGAACTCCAGTCCATGCTCGAATGCAGTTAGTGCAGTGGCTGCTGATCCGACGCCGCCGCTGAAAGAGACGATGAGATTTTCCTTCCATTGGTCATCAAACGTCAGTTGAACCATCTTTTCCTCCATCATCATCGCCGCACAGCGACCAGATCGCCGAGAACGGCAGGCAAGCGACCATCACAACGAGTGTCAGCAGAAGAATAACAACGCTGATGACAGCGACAGCGAGTTCTCTCAGGAGCCACTTCATTACACAATCCTCCGCAAGTTCGCCAATCGCAGGTCGCAGTAATCGCCGTTCACCTGCCGAACCCCGCGTTCCGGCCAAACGCCGGTCCCGAGGAACCAGGCGACCTCTTCCGCTGCGAACCATTCACCAGCCCAGAAGACGACGGGCCTGTCGTCGACCATCTTCACGACATTCTTTCCACGGTCTTCGCCGTCGGAGTTATCGACGAGTTGTCCGGTTTTCTGCAGGTACTCGATCGCCATCGCACCGGACGCAAGTCTCAGGAAGAACCGGAGCCACTGTTCATCCTTCGCCTCAACTTCCAGCCCATCCTGATCCCTCAAATTCCGCCAGCGATTATCGAACGGATCGCCATTGAGATGCACAATATCACCGACTGGCTCCATGGCAGTTTCGCTACCCCAGATCCACTGCTCTTCCTTCACGACTTTGTGTGCCGGGAGCCCCTGATACTTCGCTTCCATCGGAATACGAAGCACTCTGCCGGTCGGTCGGTTTTGTCCGACGCGAACACCGTCGACTTTGACCCATCCGGAGAGTTTGTTGTACGTCATTTGGCCCATGGTCTCACTCCTCCTCATTCATTGAGTTCATCGCATCGAAGTCATCCAATTTCTCTGTGAGCGTCGGTTCTTTATTCATTTCAGATTGTCGACGCCTGATGTGTTTTCGCGATTTTCCAATCCATGTATCTCCGGCAACGTGGAATTCTGGATGATCCTTTAGCCACTGCTTATCATCATCGCTCAGTTTTTTCCTGCTCATCATTGCACCCACATCACAAGCCGTTCGCCTTTGATCACCACCCACTTCGGCACAGCTTTATCCGGATCGATCATTTTGCGAACGTGTTTCTTTGCTTCGGCCATGACTTCCGCACTGACATCAGATTCTGCGAAGGTATTCCGGTAGATCTGCAGCAGAGCAAGCAGGGCATTGTTCTCGAGCAGTTCGGTATCAGTCATTATCCAGATCCTTCAAAGGTCGATGTTTAACTTCGTGGGTGAGATGCCAGCCGTTACACATTTTGCAGAAGTAGACTCGTTGCGGGACTTGTCCCCGGCGGGATCGTCCCTGAATGAGTCGGAGTTCAGTGACAGCTTTGGGACGAGTGCCCCAGCGGCGTTTGCCGGTGGCTGGGCATTCGCTGGCATCGTGGATGCTCATCGGTCCCACTCCGGGACTTGCATTTCCTGTTCTTTGGCGATGACCCAGCCGAGGTTCAGTTTTTCCTGAACATCAGCGGGATCTTTGCACCACTTTGAGAACGGTTCGGACGTGTGAGTGAGGAGCGTGTACTTCGCCTTCGGCACAACCGGATCGACGAAGTCAGAGGTTTGTCCGAGGTAGACGAACCAGAGCGGTCGTCCATCGGGCGGGAGAGACCAGATGGAAGTGGCATAGACTTCATCCGGAACAATCGCAGGATCGCCATGGCAGATCAGGAAGTGGCCGGTCTGCGTCGGAGTCCCGAATGTCCATGCACGAGTTCGTTGCGCTGCGTTCAGTTCGTCCTGGGAGACCATCCGGCTTTCGGCCTTACCGAGAACAGGGTGATCTTTGCGTTTGCAGCGGACTTCGAGTCGTGCGCCGTGATTGTCGATGTACCCATGAGAGATTTCCTCCCGATTTTTCGGGTTTATCAGGGTCAGTCCCCACGACGAAGTGTCACCGTGTTTAAGGATCCACCGATATTCATCGATGGCGACACGTCGCGGCACAACATCCTGCGTAACCCAGTCATTTTCGTTCGTCATTAC
>CAIJTV010000790.1:0-1593 GCA_903823635.1 uncultured Planctomycetaceae bacterium | reverse complement strand
GTGTCTGAAGGGTCGCCTTTGATCTGCGGCATCACTGCCACACCGGTTTCAAATCCGCTGAGACCGAGCGCCAGTTTGGGAAACAGCAACGCGCTCATAAAGAGTCCTGCGTACCAGGTGAGCGGAACGAGTGGTGTAGCGGTCCCGGGAGAAATCGTCGACTCACTTGGGGAGTCCGCTTCGTTTGATGTTGACGGAGTTGCGCTTTCAGAGGGCGCTTCGTAAGCATGAGCGGCAATTCCAACATCGCCCGAACTGAGTTTGTCCCACCAGTCTGAAACGAAGTGTGGCTGTTGTGTGAGCGTGTAGAGTCCTCCGGAGATCACGATGACATTCATCACCAGATAAACAGCGACGATTGCAACCGCAACGCCGATAACTTCTCGCACGCCCTTCAGGAACAATGCTCCCAACGCCATAATCATGACCAGAGTGATACCAACCTGGCTGTGAAAGAAAGATGGAACCTTATGGAACAGGGGATTCTCGATCAGATGTTTCGCGGCGTCTGCGGCCGAGAGAGTGATGGTGATGACGAAGTCCGTGGCGGCGAACCCCAGCAGAGTCAGAACCAGAAACTTTCCGGACCAGCCTCGCAGAAGTCGCTGCAACATGGCGATCGATCCCTGACCGTGCGGCGATGATTTCGCGACTCGACAGTAAATCGGCACGGCACCAAACAGAGTGACCAGCACGAGCAGAATTGTCGCGACCGGTGCGAGACGTCCAGCGCTGGTGATCGCGATGGAAGGTTGATAAGCGAGTGTACTGAAATAATCGACACCGGTGAGGCAGAGCACCCACAGCCAGAATGATTGATGATGTGGAGTACCAGCACCGTGTCCTTGAGCAGACGAGAGTTCTGCCCCCGTCTTATTGGGATTGCCTGAGTCAGCAGAAGCAGGAGAGTTCATTGAAGTTCCAGAGTTTCGATCGCAGGACAGCCGCCAAATTTTCGGCGGCTTGTACATGATCCGCACTTGGGATGCTGCTTGCAATCGTGTTTGCTTACGGAGACCGCTGACAGGGTAGAAAGGTCGTGAGATCGGGAATCTGGTGGTCTCCCGGCTTGCACAACGTTGGATCTCTGTGAACCGCCACGCTAGCATTCCGCAAACAACGGATTTGTGGGATCGCCGAGAAAACTGCAGATGGCTTATCCAAAATCATTGATTTCTGCAGAAGTCAGCCACAATGACGTCTGTGAATCTGGTCACCGTTTCCAAGGCCTGGTGCTGGGCTCGAATTTCCAGGACCCTGCCTTTTGTGGAACCATGGTTCCTTCAATCCGCGTAGTTTCCTTCCTGCCGATCAGGGTTTCTTAATCCATGTCTTCGACTCCCGCCTTGCGTCTGACTCCCGTCCAGTGGCTTGTTTGTACGATCGCGGCCATAGGCTTTGCGTTTGACATCTATGAACTGCTGATGTTGCCGCTGATCATTAAACCAGCCATGGCAGCGCTCAGCGCGCCGTTGATTGATGAAGCGATCAAGGCTGGCATGGAGCGACCGGCTGCGATGGCGCTGTGGTTGCCGGGTGGTGCGAATTACGTCAAATGGGCTCGTGTGTTGTTCTTCGTCCCGGCGTTGGCAG
>CAIJTV010000789.1:0-1960 GCA_903823635.1 uncultured Planctomycetaceae bacterium | reverse complement strand
CAAAACAGTTTTCGGAAGGTAGCGACCAGAACAACAAAAATTCAGGAAACCGAGATCCATCCAGACGATTCGATTGTTAGACTCAGGAGCAACTCTGCCTCGGGTTCGATACTAGAATCAGGCGACTTTTGCTGCCAACAGTTCGGCTGCAAGGCAATATTGTTCAGATTCAGACAAATCAGGTCTGCCGTATTTCCTGAGTTGGCGTCTGTCGTTGGAAACGCCCTTCCTGAGGATTCTTCGATGCTGCGTCCTGCGATCAACATTTGGTCAATTCTGATCCTGGCGATCCTGACGTCGGCAACAGCCAATGCTCAACCTGATCCCGCTTCGTCCAATGCTTTATCTGAGCTGACTGGAAACAACTCGAGTTCTTCGACTGGTTCCTCAAACTCAGGCTCCAGTACAGGCTCTTCCGGAAACGCCAACGCGGGTGTTAACGAGTTCGCAATCAATACTGACAATGTTCAGAATGCAGCGACCGGTTTCGTCGGCAGCAACTCCACACAGGCTTTCGTGGGGGGAGCTCGTCAGGGGACCAATCAGCAGGCGACAAATCGCCAGTTCGGAGCGTTCCAGAATACTCAGAACACATCTAACACTCAGTCAAGCCAGTCGGGAACGCCCCGATCCATTCGAACCACGATGAGAATTGCCTTCGCAGCGCCGTCCGGGACATTTGCTCAGCAGACCGGCGCTCTGGCCTATTCGAATTCCGTCCAGCTAACTCAGTTTAGTTCGAACCGTCCCGAGCTATCCGGGATCAATGTGGAACTAACTGCTGATGGCGTCGCTGTGCTGACCGGAACATCGCCGAGCAACGACACCAGTCGGCTTGCTGCTAATCTCGTTCGGCTTCAACCCGGCGTTCGCAGAGTCAACAATCAGATCGCAGTCGCTCCGTAGATCTGTCTCAGCAGAAACTGAAACTGCCCTCCCGCGTTGAAAAAGCATCGCGGGCGTAGTTCTCTGTCAATCAAAGATTGATATATGCCACTGGAGTCTGTGCATGGATCTGAAAATTAAAGGCCACACGGCGCTGATCACCGGAGGGGCCAGTGGCATTGGCCGGGCCACCGCTGAGTTGTTTGCTGGCGAAGGATGTTCGATCCTCATTTGGGACCTGGCCGCGAACGTGGAGCAGGTCGCTGCTGAAATCAGTGCCACGCATGGTGTTGCAGCAACCTCAGCCCACGTGGACATTGTTGAGTTCAAGACGGTCCAGACGGCGTTCGAGAATTATCTGCAGAGTGGCCGTCAACTTGATCATGTCGTGCATTGTGCGGCGGCGGGTTCAGGAAAATTCGGTTTCCCCTTCACGAATCTGTCACCCAATGACTGGCCCAGAATTCTGGAGATCAACATTCTGGGCATGGTGAATGTGGCTCATGCCATTACGCCCCATTTCGTCGAAAGAACAGCCGGAACATTCGTGTTCCTGTCATCGGTCGCGGGCCAGATCGGTTCTCAGACCGACCCTCCCTACAGCGCCAGTAAGGCGGCCAATATTAACTTCGCGCAGTGCATGGCGAAGGATCTGGCGAAGCACGGAGTCCGTGTCAACACGGTTTGTCCCGGGATGGTGCAGACTCCTTTGAATCGCTCCGTGTGGAAAGCGTGGCACGACCAAACTCCCGTCGCAGAACGCATGGATTATGACACATGGGCGACGAAGAAAATCCAATCGATCGTCCCTATGGGTCAGTGGCAAACGCCAGAAGACATTGCTGACATGATCGCCTTCCTTTCTTCCGAAAGATCGCGACAAGTCACCGGACAAACGATCAACGTGGATGGCGGTTTCGTTATGCACTGGTAGTGCCGGTTTGACGCAGCACCAGTGCCCAGCCACGCGCAGGAAACTTCCCCTTAACCTTCCAGGGTTAAGCGACTTACGCACTCATCGATCAGTTCTTTGACTGAAATATTCTCTGCTTGGCCGTCGTAATTCAGCAGAACT
>CAIJTV010000788.1:0-8269 GCA_903823635.1 uncultured Planctomycetaceae bacterium | reverse complement strand
TCTTCAAAAACTCTGTGATTGCAAAACGGCTGGAGTTATTCCGGCAAATGACGGTCTAGCCCAAGGTCGATACGCAGGTTGAAGCAGGTGTCACGCGAAGGCGCTAAGACGCGAAGTAAACGGCACCCACTATTGTCTTCTTCGCGACTCCGGGCCTTCGCGTGAGTCTGTCTTCAAAAACTCTGTGATTGCAAAACGGCTGGAGTTATTCCGGGAAATGACCGTCTAGCCCAAGGTCGGTACGCAGGTTGAAGCAGGTGTCACGCGAAGACGCGAAGTGAACGGCACCCACGATTGTCTTCTTCGCGACTCCGGGCCTTCGCGTGAGTCTGTCTTCAAGAACTCGGTGATCGCAAAACGGCTCAAGTTATTCCGGCAACATTCAAACGGCCATTCGCTCGTTTCCGGCTTGGCGGACCGCTAGATTATCGTCCCTGCGATGTTCAAATTTTCCCGCCAACGTAACCAACGGAGTTCAAAGATGCGTCCCTTGCTGATGATGTTGATGTGTGCGTTGGCCCTACAGGCGAAAGTCGATGCCTTCCAGGATGTTGACCTGGGAACGGTGACAGAGAAACATCAGATGATCCCAATGCGTGACGGGAAGCATCTTTCGGCGTATCTCTATTTTCCACAGGGGCAGGGACCGTGGCCGGCGTTGTTCGAGCAGCGATATGCCGACATCAGCGGCGCGGGAACTCGCAAGGCCGCCGCCAGACTTGCTGAGGCCGGTTATGTTGTCGCGATGGTTAACTATCGCGGAACGCATAAATCCGAAGGCACATGGGTTGGATATCGAGCACTCGGCTGGGGCGAATTGAAGGATGGACATGACGCCTGTGAATGGTTGGGGACTCAACCATGGAGTACCGGCAAGGTCGGGACGTTCGGCAGTTCTCAGGCCGGCTATGCTCAGAACTTTCTTGCAGTCACTCAGCCGCCGCATCTGACGGCACAGTACATGGTCGATACAGGACTCAGCCTGTTTCATGAAGGGTATCGCATCGGCGGCACCAATCGTCCGGCACGCTTTAAATCGCTGGGAGGCAACTGTCGCAATCCTGAAGACAACGATCGGTTGCTTCAGGAATGGCTGATGCATCCGAACTTCGATGACTATTGGAAGGACGAAGACTGTTCGCTCCACTTTGCGAAGATGAACGTACCATGCTTCACAATCGGAAGCTGGTACGACTTTATGAACCAGGGTTCCATCGCGAGCTTTCAGGGAAGGCAGCATCACGGTGGCGAGAACTCGCGCGGCAAGCAGCAGTTGATCATCGGGCCGTGGCTCCACGGACGTCTCAACAAAGGCTTCAAAGTTGCAGAACTCACGTATCCGGAAAACGCGGCGTGGCCCGAACATGAGCACATGATTCGCTGGTTTGATTACTGGTTGAAGGGCAAAGCCACCGGCGTCGACAAAGAACCGGCCGTGCGATACTACGTCATGGGAGCCGTCGGAGAAGAAGGTGCTCCTGGCAATGTCTGGCGAACGGCCGATGACTTTCCTCCGGCAGCGAACAGCATTTCAATGTTTCTCGCAGCCGACGGGCTGTTGACTCCAAAGGCTCCGACGAATGACGCCGGCTCCACCAGCCTGATCAGTGATCCTCGTCATCCGATGGAGATTCCCGGCACATCATTCCCCGGGGCTGCGGACGCGAGTGCATTCGAGAAACAGGCTGAAGTGCGTACATTTACGACGCCGGTTATTGAATCACCGCTCGAATGGACCGGACGAATTCGAGCTGAGCTGTTTATGTCATCAACCGCTCCAGACACTGATGTGATCGTTCGTGTTTCCGACGTCTATCCGGATGGCCGATCAATCCTGATCGTGGATTATCCACAGCGTCTGCGTTATCGCGACGGTTTTGATCACGAAGTGATGCTGAAGCCCGGCGAAGTGGCCAAAGTGGCGTTTGATGTGGGTTGGATCAGCCAGATCTTCAACAAGGGACATCGAATTCGAGTCACCGTCGCCAGCACCGGGGCGCCGCTGTATGAACCGAATCCTCAAAATGGCAAACCAGCGACGATTGAGTTTCCCGAGGATGCCGCCACAGCGACAAACACGATTCATCACAATTCAAAATATCAGTCGCGAATTATTGCCCCAGTGTTGGCCGAACCTGCCGCCAAATAATGCAGATCAGCGGCTTCTCAACCTTTCACTTCCGCACCTGATGTTGTGCCTGCGAACTTCGTAAAGGACTGTCTGATGTCGAGTGTTCTGCGATTTCTTTCGTTGATCTCAGTGACAATCTCAATGTCGACCGCTGTTGTTTCGACGGAAGACAAGTTGATTCTCAACACGCGGTCTCGGACAGAAGTTGAACCGGGAACCAATCGCTGGCACTCGGTAACAAAGTCCACCGAATGGATGCCATCACAGACCTGCATTGTGGTCTGTGACATGTGGGATGACCACTGGTGCAAACAGTCGGCCGCGCGAGTGGGCGAGATGGCTCCGCGAATGAATGAAGTGATCAAGGTGGCTCGCGCGAAGGGCGTGTTTATCATTCACTGCCCGAGCGATACGATGGACTTTTACAAAGATACCCCGCAGCGCAAGATGGCTCAGGCGGCACCGGTTGTGAAGACGGATATTCCGCTGGAACGCTGGGTGTATCTGGACAAAACTCGAGAGGGCGAGAAGCTGCCAATTGATGATTCCGATGGTGGTTGTGACTGCGATCCGCCGGTAAAAAACTTTCGCGCGTGGAGCCGTCAGCATCCTGCGATCGAAATCGCTGACGGTGACGCGATCACCGAAAGCGCGGAAGCGTTTTATTTGATGAAGCAGCGAGGGATTAAAAACGTGATCGTGATGGGAGTTCACACCAACATGTGTGTTCTCGGACGGCCGTTTTCGATTCGCCAGATGGTTCGGCAGGGCCAGAGCGTTGTGTTGATGCGAGACATGACGGACACGATGTACAACCCTGCGAAAGCTCCGTTTGTGTCTCACTTCACGGGCAATGATCTTATCGCCGAACACATCGAACAATACTGGTGCCCGACAGTGAACAGCACGGATCTTGTCGGCGGCGAGCCATTCCGGTTCAAGGACGATCAGCGGAAGCATTTGGCCATTCTGATGTCTGAGCCGGAGTACAAGACAGAAGTTTCACTGACGGAGTTCGCTCGTACAGAACTGGGCAGGGACTTCAAAGTCAGTCTGGTTTATGGTGACGCTCAGGATGGCAGTATTCTTCCCGGGCTGGATGTGTTGAAGTCTGCGGATATTGCGTTGTTCAGCGTTCGACGACGAACGCTGTTGCCGGAACAAATGACGATTGTGCGTGAGTTCATCGCAGCCGGAAAACCTGTCGTGGGTATTCGCACGGCGAATCATTCGTTCTGTCTGCGTGATAAGCCGGCGCCGGAAGGTCGGACAGACTGGAAGGAATTTGACAAAGATGTGATCGGCGGCAGTTACACGAATCATCACGGAGCTGGACCGGAAACAACGATCACCGTGGCTGAAGGTGCGGCTTTGGACACGGGAGTTCTGGCCGGAGTCAATCTGAAAGAGCTGATCGGCAAAGGTTCGCTGTACCAGGTCAGCCCGCTGCAATCGACGGCAATGCCACTGCTGATCGGCACGATACCAGACAAGTCTTCTGAACCCATCGCGTGGCTGAACAAGCGAGCGGACGGCGGAACGACGTTCTATACATCGCTGGGACATGTCGGCGATTTCCAGCAGCCTGCATTTCGACACCTGCTGAAGAACGCCTGCCTTGTGCTCAGCCAATCGCCGTGATTGGGTCGCGTCAAAGGCAATGCATCAGCCGGAACGCGTTAGCGTCCGGTTATGCTCTGAAGTCTTGAACGCAGGGTTCGCGGAGGAACGCAGAGTAGGCACAATGCACAAAATTCTGCGAATCTCCGCGACCTCTGCGTTCAAACTTGATCGTGTTCGAAAGGACATTCGCAGCTCGGTGAGTTTGACTTGATTGGCCTGGATCGCGACGAGCTGAATTGCTCCATCGCACGCATTCAGTTCGTGGCGAGCCTTGATATTCCCGACCGCCACAGAAGGCTGACGGAAATTCGCAACGCCCCTCCCTTACGTGCATATGGCTACGCGTTCACTTTTGATTCGCGCGGACACGATGTAACATCCTTGCAGCGATTGCTTTGATGTCAAAGCTTTGAGGTCTCAGTTGGGGAGGGTATCGTTATGTCTCAGAAGAAGATTGCTCGCCGTGGATTCCTGGCTCAGTCTGCAGTTGCAGCCTCGGCCGCTTTTGCAGCTCCGGCGATTGTGCGAGCCTCCACTCTGGAGAAAGAGTTCCATGTTGCCGCGATTGGCGTGAACGGGATGGGGTGGGCGGACCTGTCGAGTGTTGGCAAACACACGAAAGTCAAATTCGTAGGCTTCTGTGATATCGATGCCGGTCGTTTTGACAAGGTTGATGCAGAGTTCCCCGGGGTGCCTCACTTTGCAGACTATCGCAAGTGTCTGTCTGAACTGGGCGACAAGGTTGATGGTGTGATTGTTTCAACTCCCGACCATATGCATGCTCCGATTGCCATGATGGCGATGAAAATGGGCAAGCATGTTTACTGTCAGAAGCCATTGACTCATACCGTCTGGGAAGCTCGCCAGATGCGTTTGATGGCCGAGAAAATGGGCATCACCACGCAAATGGGCAATCAGATTCATTCGGCTGCCGAATATCGTCTGGGCGTGAAGCTGATCCAGACAGGAGCCATTGGCAAAGTTAAAGAAGTTCATTCGTGGGTTGGTGTTTCGGGGCGACAGTACAACAATCGCACGGACCGACCAGCTTCGTCTCCAGTACCGGCTGGCGTGGATTGGGATCTGTGGTTGGGTGCAGCGGCCGAACGACCATTTGCTGCTGATGTTTACCATCCATTCAAATGGCGTGACTGGCAGGATTTCGGCTCCGGCGGATTGGGCGACTTTGGCTGTCACGTTCTGGATCCGGTATTCACGGCTTTGGGGATCACAGCTCCAACTTCAATTCTGGCCGAGAACGCCGGAACAACATCAGAAGTCTGGCCGGGCCCGGAAACACTGTACTATGAATTCCCAGGTAACGAACGTACGGCTGGTGCAACGATTAAAGTCACCTGGCGAGATGGCGGTTTGAAACCACCTCGCGATCTGGCACAATTGCCCGAGGGCGTCGAGCTGCCTGCAGCCGGTTCGTTCTTTATCGGAGAAGGCGGCGTTATGGTGTTGCCTCATGTTGGCAAGCCAGGGCTGTATCCGCAGGATAAATTCTCCGGCTACAAGATGCCTGAAGTTACTGGTGCAAATCATTGGCATGATTGGGTTGATGCGTCGATGGCTGGCACGAAAACCACGGACGGCTTTGACTATGCGGGGCCTCTGTCGGAAACAGTCCAGTTGGGCAACGTGGCAGCTCGCCTTCCCGGTCAGAAGCTGGATTGGGATTCTGCAGCAATGAAATTTACCAATGTCGAAGCTGCCAACAAGATGCTGACGAAGTCGTATCGCAAAGGTTTCGAAGTCGAAGCGGTCGGTTAATCCTTCTTTCTTTATCAGGGTTTCTGTTCATGGGTCTTCGAGTTGGTGTGAATGGTGCGGGTGGTCGCATGGGGCAGCGTGTTGTCGCGCTGACCATGATGGATTCTGAATTGACTTTGGCGGCGGCTTTGGAATGGTCCGGCAGCAATGTCATTGGACGTGATGCCGGAGAAGTCGCCGGGGCCGGAAAGTCCGGAGTTCTGATCACATCAGAATTGGGTGACCCTGTTGATGTTATCATCGACTTCTCGACACCAGCCGGTTTGGAAGCGATCGTCCGAACTTGCGAATCACGTCGAATTCCGCTCGTCGTCGCAACGACGGGGATTACCAAAGAGCAGCGTGAAATGGTCATGTCGGCTGCTCAAACGACACCGATCGTAATGGCTCCCAGCATGAGCATGGCGGTGAATGTCGTCATGAAGCTCGTGTCAGAAGCGGCACGCGTACTGCGGAACAATGCCGACGGTGTGGATGTGGAAATCATCGAACGTCATCATCGCTTCAAGGAAGACGCGCCCAGCGGGACGGCTCTGCAGTTCGGTCGCATTGTGGCCGAGCAGATGGGGCAGGAAAATCATGTCCACGGTCGCGAAGGTCGAGTTGGCCAGCGGCCGCTGAACGAGATTGGATACCACGCTGTTCGCACGGGCGATAATGTTGGTGAGCATACGATCGTGTTTGGCATGATGGGCGAAACGATCGATCTGACGGTTCGCGGACATACCCGAGACAGCTACGCCTACGGCGCCCTCGCCGCAGCCAAGTACGTGGTGCAAAAAGGGGCCGGGATGTATTCGATGGCGGATGTGCTGGGACTGTAGAACGGGCGTTCTCGAAAGACGATTGCGTTTTCCTTTGGTGCGGGCTTCAGCCCGCAGGATGTTCATGGAGCCGGCTTCAGATCGCTTGCCGACTGAAGCCGGGACTATGAACGAAGTTATTGGATACTAGCCAATTCGTTTTACCGAAACCGTTTCAAAAATCCTCTTCGCCGTCGTTCTGATCATCGGAGAATTCGCCCAGCGCTTCTTCGTCATCGCCGACCGGATAGCGGGCTCCCTGCCAGACCGGGCCCGTTGAGTCCGTATAGGTTTCTTCGCTCTCAAGAACTTCCTGGACGGTCGCTTCCAACGAGCAGCACATCGCCTGGTAACGCAGCGCGGTTTCTCTTGCTTCGTCCTCCGTTTGAGCCAGGATCGCCCACTCGGTCACGTACTGCGTCCAGCCCTCTTGATCGTTGAGACGATCCGGATCGTTGTCCCACGATTCATCCAGTGGCTGATGTATAAGACATCGATAAAGTCTGACGTTCTCCAGGGGTTTGGCATCGCCGGATTCTCGCTGCCACTGAAACCAGACTTCAGGCATCAGGCCGGACCGCAGAAGTCTCGCTTCGATTCGAGCCACAAGCGGTTGATCTTTCATGACCTCGTCAGCCACCACGGCAAGACGTTGCATCAATTCCATGACACCAGTCGACGACAGAAAATCAATTTCAGAGAACGGAGTGCTCATCGCAACATCAAGATGCGGCTGTGCTCCAGCCACATCATCGATCCGAATTTTGGCCACGGCACGCATGAGTTCAAGATGCCAGCCCGTGGATTCCGCCAGCTTCTCTTCGCGATCCAGCGACTCCAGCGACCTGGTGTATTCGCCCTGTTCGTAGAAGCAAACGCCGCGATAGTAGTTCGTCCAGAGATTGTCACCAGCCAACTGTTCGAACTTGTCCAGATAGGTCAGTGTCGCGTCATATTGTTTCAGGCGGAACGCCAGCATTGCCGCATCAAAAGCCACCTGAGCATCCTCACTGCCTTCGCGCAGGCAGACGTCAAGCACATTCAGAGCATCGCGAGGTCGGTCCGTGTTGTTGTAGAGATCGGCCAGTCTGCGCACGATGTTTCCGTCCGTGCGATCCAGCCGGAATGCGCGAGCAAAGCAGCGCTCGGCTTCTCCGTTGTTATCCTGATTTGCAAAATGGTTGCCGGCTCGCAGGAAGTTGCGAGCTTTCGTCGGGTCAAGCTCCATCGACTTGCGAAACAATTGCTCTGTGCGGTCAGGCGTGATTTTTTCCGCCATCGCTTCGTTGCCGGTATTTCGCAGTTCGTCACCGAGAGTTCCCAGCAACGAAAGCACGACGGAGTTCTCGCGATGAGAGGCCGCCAGTGCGTTTGCCCACTTCCAGACGTCTTCGCCGTCCTCACCGGATCCAACAAGATATCCCATCAGATGCAGAACGCCGGCGGTGTCGTCCTTGTGAGACACCAGCGTCGAATCGAGGGCCAGCACGTC
Source organism: uncultured Planctomycetaceae bacterium (assembly GCA_903823635.1). Lineage (GTDB taxonomy): Bacteria > Planctomycetota > Planctomycetia > Planctomycetales > Planctomycetaceae > SXXK01. The sequence goes on along the minus strand of CAIJTV010000788.1, from coordinate 444 downwards.
GGCACGTAACGAGTCGAACTTTTCGTCTGATGCATCCTGCATCAGGTCCGTCATGCGTTCCCGAAGTTCCGCAATCGTCGAGGCCAGCGGTGACGGCGGCTCAGCGGGAGTTTCTTCTGCCGGCGTCATTTCATCAGCATTATCCGCAGTTTCCCCTGATCCGGTAGCCGTTGGTGCCCCTGCAGCAGATGGTGCCCCCGAAGTGGTCGCAGTGTCTTTGAGATTGCGACGAGTGGTCGCGGCGCTCGCCAGCGGTGATGGTTCATTGGTGTCCATCACGTGTTCCAGTCGACGTAACGTGAGGTAGTCATTCGCCGTCCGCGCCCTTTGCTCTAATTGCTTCGCCAGAGCTTCCGCCTGCTTTTGCTGTCCCGCCAGACGCTTCAAAGCGATCAAGCGCAGACGAGTCTCAAACCACAAATGAGTGCCGTTACATTTCTGCAG
>CAIJTV010000787.1:0-24064 GCA_903823635.1 uncultured Planctomycetaceae bacterium | reverse complement strand
GCGGTGGTGGTGGCGGTGGTCAGCAAGGCCAGCAGGGCCAGCAGGGTCAGCAAGGCGGTGGTGGTGGACTGTTTGACCGCGTAAACCGAGTCAACTCCCCTCGCGACGACTTCAATGGTCAGACCGTAGGCATGTCAGGGCCGAATCAGTTTACTGAGGATTACGACATCCAGTTCCGTCAGGGATCATTTGAAATTGGTGTGCCAGACTTTGGTGGATTCCAACCAAATGCAGGTATTCAGGTCGGGATGGCCATCCTGAGTGATATCGAAGCCTTCTTCTTCATTCAGGCCGCACAGGGTGACTCTCGATCGAACATCATGACTGCTCCAAAAGTCACGATGTACAACGGGCAAACCGCGAGTGTTAGCGACAATATCATTCGAAACTATGTGGCACAACAGATTCCAGTAGTTGGTCAGGGTGGTATTGGCTTTCAATCGGTGATTGGGCAGGCCCTTGACGGTGTTACGCTCACGGTGAACGGAGTGGTTTCAGCGGATCGACGGTATGTTCGATTATCCATCTTACCAGTCTTCAATCAGATCATTGAAATGCAGACCTTTACCAATGTCGGCGGCGGACAAGCCTCTGGTGGCTTTGGTGGACAAGGCGGCGGCGGTGGTGGTGGCTTTGGTGGACAAGGCGGCGGTGGTGGTGGCGGTGGTCAGTTCGGCTTCGGCGGAATTGGCGGCGGCTTCGGTGGAGGCGGCGGTGGACAAGGCGGCGGTGGTGGTGGCCAGCAAGGCCAAGGCGGTCAGCAGGGTCAGCAAGGTGGAGGAACTGCCGGAACACTGCAGTTGCCTGTCACTTCCAACCTGACCGTATCAACCGTCGTCAGCGTTCCGGACGGTGGTACCGTGCTCCTCGGCGGAATCAAGCGGTTGAGAGAAGGCCGAAATATGGCTGGAGTGCCGATCCTGAACAAGATTCCTTACATCAGCCGATTGTTCAAGAATAGTGGTGTGGGACGCGAAACTGAAAGCGTGATGCTGATGGTTACGCCCCGTATCATTATTCAGGAAGAAGAAGAGGAACTCATCATCGGAACTGCTACTGAATGATATCAACATGAATCTCAGCCGACTCATGAGGTCAAACTTGTGAGTCAGCTGTCTGGCTCAGGTGCGGTCTGATCAGACAGTCTATGCTGAATACAATTTGATATCCTCACTGCAGTCAAGCAGTTTCGGGGTCTGAGCCGTCGCGAAGTGCGGGTTTCGCGACGGCTCTTCTCATTGATAGACGTCCTGTTTTTCTTCGAGAAAACAAGCTGTGTGGCGGGAACGCAATACAATTGGGCTTCAAGTATGTCGCCATGCTTTCAGAACACAATTTCTGACCGCAGCCCCACGATGAAGGCATCGTTGTTAACACCGCTCGGATTCGCGATGTAGATCATGTCTGGCTGAATAGTGAACCAATCTGTGATCTGTGTTTTGTAGAATACTTCCACAGCTTCTTCGCGATTGGTACCGGCCGCAGAAAAATGGGCTGATGCAAGTCCGACGCCAACCAGGTCAATATCTCTTTGTGGAACCAGTCCTCGATAGGTCATGCCAACACCGTGATATCGATCGACGGCATTTCGGTCAGATGGTGACCATCCGTATTGCGCAAAGAAGCCCAATCCCTGTGGTTCGTCTCCACTCTCGGGTTCGATCCACAGCATTTGATCGATATTGAACCAATATCCATGGTTCCCATTGACCGTGCCGACACCGGTCGCAAGGTTGTCGAACTCATCGCTGTGAATCCAGCTTCCGGCTTTATAGGTCCCCGGCAACTCGCCTTGGGCGCCTAACTGAGGCGTTAATGACACCTCCTGCATGGTGATCACTCCTCCGGAGCCCAGAGAGTCAAATCCAGATCGACCTCCAGTAAACGCTCCCAATGATGGCGAGCCGTCATAAACGCCAAGTTTGTAGTGCAGGAGATCGGTGAGGTTAAGGAACGTTGAAACTCCCATCGCCGGGTTTGGCCAGGAGGGAAGCAAGATTGTGGGCGAGAAGCCGAAGGAAGAATTTATGAAGTCTCCTCCAAGGTCCGAATATGCAAAGTCGGCGTTGGAATCCTGTTTGCCAACCTTGACCAGAATATCCCCATCTGCAAACGAATGTTCGTACCAATACTCCATTAGCAAGAACTCATTTGCATCTCTCGGAGTACTGTCAATGTTGCTGAAGAACTGAGCGTCCCCGACGTAATTTGTGGTGAGGGACTGACCGTGATAAGCGTTTCCATAGGCAAAAAAGCGGCCGCCCTCCCATAACTCCATTGCGGTCGTGTCAGCATTAAGCACGAGATCGAGATTTCCCCTGTACTTCGTGGCATCTTTGGTCTTCAGTCCACCGTGAGCAAGTGAGAATACTTCGCCGGTGTAAACATATTCCGCGGTGATTCCACGGTACTCATGCAGAAACTCGGGAAGAAGTCGGGGACTCGATGATTCGTCATCTGAAGAGGCAGGCCCGTCTAATTGGCATCCGTAACAGCCATCAAGATACCACATTCCGTCAGTACCAGGAGTCACCAGTCCGCGGCCGGGACAAGTTGGGACGGGCATGCTGTGTTGAGCCTGTGCAGTCGATGCGAGTCCGAAGAGACAACACAGTGGCAAGAGAAAGTATCGTTTTCGACGGCGGTTGCGGGCGATAGGCATAGCGGAGGTTCATCCGTGAATAATGGCGAAAGCGATGCTATTGGCAGCACTTCGAGGCAGGCTGTTCGACCATCCGGATCGAACCATCACTCCAAGGGCTATCGGAGCAAGGGCTCTTCGGGCTTCCCTGACGTTCGTGTCAAAATGGCACACTACGGGGAAACCGGGAATTGCCTGGCGCGGGTTGTATAGGTTCTGAAGGTTCCACCATCGGGCGATGTACAACGGAGCGCAGAAGTAGAGCCGAAACCCATCGAAGGAAGCAGGAGTCGACGGCAGGATCTCTCTGCAATTTGGCCAAACGTGTCGAGGAGCACAAAGCTCTACAAAGCACGTGCAGACCCTCTGTACCGTTCTGGCACTCTTTGAAAACGAAAAGAACGCGGCCAACTGACAGGACAGTCGACCGCGTTCAATGGAATTTCAAAAAACGAACGGTGATTTCGGTACGGAGGCGGGAAGCTTTCGCTGCTCCGTACTAAGACTTCGTATGGGCCTTTCCTGAAACATGCGGTTCAGGAGGTTCTATTCTCCGTCAACCGCACCATGAGCCTGGATAACGGGACGCGAGCCACACATAACACCATTTTCGTACCGGTCGGTCTTAAGGGCCGACACCGAGCCTGGAGCGGTAAACAACACGAGCGTCAGCTCAAGAACTTCCGGAAGATCTTGAGCAGAACGCAGATCCTGTTTTCTGTCTGTGGCTTACTGGAGAAAGGTTCGTCGCAACCATGCATTCTTGCGACGCTCCAATTCCATGACTCGACTGAAGAATCCACCCTGGCTTCGGCGAACAGGCTGGAAGATACTGTTTGACTGAGACACATTGACCACAGGAACCGAAGCACTCGCTGTTGAGGCTGGCAGCACATGAACGGCGTTTTCGCCGGCTGATGCTGCTGTTGAGAGCCCAATAACCGCCAGAGTGGCAACACAAACGATCAGACGCATGAATTCAACCTTTCGGAAGAGAGCAAAGGCGACCCTTTGAAAAGTCGCCGCTGTCAGAAGAAATCTACTCCCTCGTTCGGAATTTGGACGGTCAAAAGTTCCGGCAGATTTCGACATCGATTGGCTTGAACCCCGTTTTACGTCGGTTCTGCCATACTTTCGGGCTTGCCTCGGATGATCGGTGAAAACGGGGTTTTCGACAGAGTCCTATCCAGATTTCCGAAAGCTACCATGCGAGTAACGAATTCGCGGAACCGAGGAAGAAACCTTGTAGCTCAACATCAAGCCGCCACTTTACATCGCCCGTGGCATTTCGTTGAAGGCAGGTCAGTCCAGCACTACAAAAGATTGATTCGCAGGCTTCCTGAATCATTCGTATCAAAAAGAAAAGCCCGGCACACTGTGCCGAGCTTTTCAGAGTTCACCTCACCGCTACTTCGCGATTCGCAATGCGGCAAGTGTCACACCGTCAGTGCCCTGATAGAGACTGAGCCTTGTATCCGCCCTTCGACTTGAAATAGAGGAACAAGACAATGTAACAGGCCAGCATGAAGGCCGGGAACATAACCATTTTGCCCAATGCTTCAAAGCTGCCGCTTTTCTTGGCGTCTGACAGAGCCGCCAGCCCAGCCTCGTCCGTTACTGCTTTCTCTTTATCAGGGTCAATCGCCTGATAGGCGATACCCATAAATTCTTTGTCAGAGATGACCGTCTTGGCAACCTCAGCGGATTTTTCAGTCAACACGGTACTGGCTGTCTGGGCCTGAACATAACCAATGAACGGGGTTCCCAGAACTCCCACGGCAATCATACCAATGCCAGAAATTGCATTCAGCGTAAGTGCACCACCCTTTGGACATTGCTCCGCCGTGACACCCAGCATCGTCGGCCAGAAGAATGTCTTGCCAAAGCCATACAGCGTTGCGGCTGCGAAAATCATCGGCAACTCGGCGCTTCCGCATTTGGACAATGCAAACAAGCCTGCAATGGCCAACACAGAGCTTACGATCAACAGACCGATCGGGGAGAGACTGTGAACAATCGGGCCTGCAAAAAATCTCAATACCATCATGATCGCCGAAGTGTAAACCAGAACCCACACAGGATTGCGTCCCGCAGCTTCCATCGGTTTTTCCATAAGACCGCTGATCCAGGAGTCTGTACCGATTTCAGCAGTTGCCAGTGGCATCATGATAATGATCAGAAAAGCCAGAATCGCCCGGCCAAGACTTCTTGTGTAAGCCCCGAATCCGATCGTCAGAACGGCGGTCAGCACGGGAGCAATATACTTCGAAGAGCCTTCCTTCCATCCGAACACTTCGCCCAGCTGCATGAAGATCAAACCAAAGCCAACCAACGCTCCGAATGCTCCAAACTCACCCAGCATCTCACGATAGGAAACGCCAGCAGATTCCTGCTCGCTCTTCGGAAACTTTGCTCCGAGCAACATCAGCAAATATACTACGGCTGGAATTCCAACCAAACCGACGACAACTCGCCAGTCGCCGGTCTTCAGTGTTTCTTCAAGATAGATCGTTGCGAGGCCGCAGAATACAAGGCCACCTGGCCATCCCGCATGCAGGATGTTGAGCCACTTGGTTTTTTCTTTGTTGAACATCGTCGCCACAACGGGATTGATGAACGCTTCAACCGTGCCGTTCCCCAGTGCCAGAATGATGCTTGCAAGATAAAGCAGATCATAGCCAGCCTTTTGTCCGGCAATCAGTGCTTCGCCTTCAACTCCCTGGACTTTCGAATATGCCAGACAAGCCAACGCGAGATAGGTGGCAAAGCATGCGAAGGAGAACAGCATCGCCACTTTGTAGCCGATACGGTCGATTACCAGACTGAAGAGAATAATCGAAATCGCAAACGGCCAGATCCCAGCACCAATTAGCTCGCCGATCTTGACCTGATCGAGATTGAATTCTGTTCCGAATCGCACGGTACAAAGCGTAATGCGGCTAATGAAAGCAAACGATGTTGTTACGAGGGCAATAAAACATCCCCAGAAGACCATTTTCTGGCCTGCTCCTGAGGATTGGTCGACGTTCGGTTCCGCCATTACGAAAATCTCCACGGTGACTTGAGTTAAAGAAATGCCGAACGCTTGCTGACCCCAAAAAACAGCGACCATGGTTTCCCCAGGTGCGTGCAATTTGCTCAGAGTTGCCTGAAATGCGAGCGTTCCGCTGGCATACTAACCAGAGACTGATCACAAATGCAATCAGCCACGGTGCTCAGTAACGTGATTAACTTGACCAGATTTCTTCCTGTTCCGACTATGATGGTTCGAGTTAAGTAACAGGAACCCCCGTCTGACTTTGTAGGCAAGTATCTCTTGAGGCACTTAGGAGTGACCGAAGTGGCAGGACTTTCGACCCGACGCTCGTTCCTCTCGCAAAGCATTACAGGACTTGCAGCAGCAGGAGCCGTCTCCCCTTTTGGCTCCGGCGTTTCTAATGCGATGATGATGCAGACACGCGAGTTACCTCCGGCGGGCGACCGCCCTACCCCGCCACCGGATGGTGTCCGGATTATCAATCCGAAGGCGAGGGTTCCGGTGAGCTTCATCATTGATGATTCGACGTGTCTGGTAAACCTTGCTCATTTTGCCGTCCCGCAGTTTGCTGAGGTCTTTCCAGACCGCTATCTCCAGGACTGGCGCAAGCTTCCTCGTGAGATTCCCGATGATTTCGTCCGCAAGTTTGGAGACTGGTGCGGTGAACGAAACATCAAAGGCAAGTATAGCATCGTGCCGTATCCGGCGTGCGTGGGAAGAGTCGATCAGCGGCTCCCCGGATGGTCGCAAACCGATCTTGAAAACAGCCTGAATGTCGTTCGCAAACGGATGATGCCTAACTGGGACATTCATCCGGAAATGGTAACGCACACCTTCGTGATCAACACGAAAACCGGGCATCCTTACGAAGAACGGTCCGAGCGGTTCATGGAGAACTGGGATTGGAGCGTCAACAAGTCGTCCGATGAACTGACGGACTACCTGACATACGCATTGCAGATTCTGAAGAACGCTGGCCTGACCTGTGAAGGTGTGACAACACCCGGCGGCTTCGGTAACCGTGCTCGCCCTGCTCTGAGCCAGGCGACGATGAATTCCTGTCGAGAAGTTTTCAGCACCGAGATCCCACACTATTTTCGTGATCTGTACACGGACGAACAAAGAGTGGCTCCATTGGTCCAACGCGCATCCGGCCTCGAGACTACTGATCCGAGATGCGTGGTCTCCATCATTGGCTGCACCGGAGACTGGTTCGGCGGTTGGGACGGACTCGAAAAAGGCTCGGTCGATCAATTCATCACGGCTGATCTGCAAGCCGGTCGTTTGCCGCAAGTGATCGACAAGGGTGAGCCCGCGATTCTTGTCTGCCATTGGCCAGGCATTTACTTCAACGGTGAAGAGTACGGCTTCAATGTATTTAAGGAAGTCGTCCATAGACTCCACCAGCGATACGATCATCTTCTCTGGATGAAGTTGAGTGAGATTGCAAGATACTGGGCCGCGAAAGAACTCACAGGCATTAGTCGACAGGCAGAGAAACTGGTGTTCAAAGCACCGTATGCCTGCCCTGCTCTGACCGTGGAGTTACCGTCTATGCAAGGCACGCCGCAGATTCTGCAAGATGGCCAGACACTACCGCTGAAAGAAGTCTCCAGCCTGAGGAATCTTGAATCCGGCACAGTGTTTCGACAGGGAGACAAGATGACCGTCTGCTTCGATCTGCAAAAGGGAGCGAACGAATTGCTGCAGCGAATTTGAGCGATTGATGCGGACAACAATCCAAGGCCTGATTTACACGACCATCACCGCCGATGACGAATCACTTATTCATGCCGCCTTTCGAAGTCGCTGGCGGACTGGTCTTCTGAGACGGTAGACGACTGTGTTTCCCTGCTTGCCGCAAGGCTCAATAAATTCCATGCGGGAAAAACACCAGGCCGCTTTCTGTGCCAGCCAGCGCGGCATCGTTTTTGTCTGCACCAGATCCGACGTTGTAAATTCATCGGCGACCTTCAGGTCCAGTGCTCTCCACAAATCCGAGGCTGTCTTAAGTTTCAGGTGCTGCTGCACGGTTACAAGCGTGCGATCGTCAACACTGTATTTCTTGCGCCACGAACTTCTCGCTGTGGGCGGAACTCGTATTTCCTCCTGCTCTGTCAGGAGAACATCCAACCGCAGCCGTGGGTGCGGGAAGATTCCGAAATGGACGAGTTCAAGAAACAAATGCGGCAGCGACTGACGAATCGGACTATAACGAGCGCTAACGATATCGCCCCCCGCACGTTTCAGCGTGACAATCTTCTTGCGAGCTGCGAGCGGCTTGACCACGATGACCTGATGATCTTCAACCAGCGTTCGAATCTTGTCTCGGATTGCCGACAAAGAGGCACACTGTATCTCGATCAGGTGACCTCTGCGGTCCACGGCATCAATGCGGAAAGCCCCAACGGCGACTTCATGCCGATCAGAGTCTGAAACATAGTGTTGCTTGAGCTGCTGATGCAGCAACGTTGCCACTGTCGGACCTCCTTGTCGCGTCGTCAGCAGAAATCACGATTCTTATTCTCTGCAGGGTGTGAATTGGGGCCGGGTATTCGCGGGATACCCCTGAAAAATAGTTTCAATCGTGGCCGCTCACAGAACAATGCCATGTCGAAGCGACATCAAGATAGCCCGGCGTGAAGCGAAAAATCGCATCAGCATTACAACCGCTTTATCGTATGTCCTTCATGCAGTCGATTCCCATATACACGACCAGGCCGGCTGCCAGAATAAACATGATGTCCAGCACCATCTGACCGCCAAATGGAAACCCGAGAGCCAAGTCCAGGATCGCAGCCAGACCCATCAGCCCAGCGACTCCCATTGACCCCAGAACTACTCCCCGGGAATTGCCCGCCATTTCTCTCTCTCCGCTTCGTTGAAAAAACTTGAACTCAATGTGTCTCCGAGTATAAGCCACAGAATTCCTCCCATTCCAGCCTGTTTCGTGCCGGAAGGCTGGGAACCTGAATTGTTTTGCCGAAGTCTCCCCTAATCGGACCGTTTGCCCTGCAAGAATTCAGCCCCGATCATTTTCCTTCACGAATCGGCTTCCGATGCTCGAACAACGGCTCAGATTGTCTGCTGAATCATCCGGACTGACTACTTCATCGGATGGCAATTCGTTATCAGGCCGCTGATTTCTGCGATTGTCGGCGAGGAAGGCGGATCTGGAACGTGCTGCCATGGCCAATTCCTTCACTCATTGGAGTGACCGTTCCACCGTGATCTTCAATGATCCGGTGAGTGATACTTAATCCCAGCCCGGTCCCCTGTCCTGTTTCCCGGGTCGTGAAGAATGGATCGAACACGTGCTGCAAGGTTTCCTGATCCATTCCGCAGCCATCATCGCTGATGGCAAGGACCAGGCTGTCGACCATTTCCTGCAATTTGATCCGGACAGTTCCACCCGGTCTTGTTGCCTGCAATGCATTAGCAACGAGATTCAGAATCACTTGCTTCAATTGCGCGGAGTTAACCTCCGCAATGACTGAGCGATCACAGTCGAAATCGATCAGTCGATCCTGAAATTGTCCAAGGTGGTGAACAATAACAAGAACTTCACGCACCAGTTCGGCAATATCAGAAGGGAGCCTGCCGGCTTTTTCCCCCCGCGAAAAATCGAGCAGCCTTGCGGTAATGTCCCCGCAGCGTCGTGACTCGCGACGAATCATGGCAACGCGATCCATGATCTCCCGCGCTTCCTGCGACTGAAGTCCGATGAGATCATAAAGTCGATATTCCATGGACTCCGCGGCCATCGAAATGGCACTCAGCGGATTGTTGATCTCGTGCGCAACTCCTGCAGCCAGGAAACCCACGTTCGCCAACTTCTGTGATCTGACCAGTTGTTCGCTGCGCTCTTTGACTTTGTGCAGCAGTTCTTCTTCCGCCTGCTGAAAGCGGTCAGCCACACAGTTCACTCCAGCCACCAGATCTGCAAATTCGTCCTGCCAGCGTGAGACCGGAGGCAGCCTGTGGGCAATGTCGCCATTGGCAATTCGGGTGCATCCCTGAGCAATCTTCCGGAGCGGCATGGAAATCCAGCGGAAGCTGCACGTCAAAATACCAACAAAGACCACGCCAACGGCAACAATCCCCCACGACAGAATCTGCAGCATTCTGGCAGATCGACGTCGTTCCTTTTCCAGTGAAAGGACTACCCAGTTTTTGGTTTGATAAGCCGGAAGTGTTTCCAGTCCTTTTTGTGCTCTTGCAACTGCGCCTCCAACATCGAATCGGAGAAGATCCATCTCCGCACTCGTTGCTCCGGAGATCGGCACAAGGTGACGCGACAATTGCCGCAGCATATGAATCTCTGAGTAAATCTTATCCAGTCGGAAGAGTACCTGATCTCGTTGACGTATCGTTAATTCAGCCGTCAACGGCAGCGCTTCGATGCGGCGGCGAAAATCGAACAGTTCTGTTTCGGCGGCCTGCACCTGTTCAAGATATACATGTTTCAGTTCGCTGATCGCCTGCTCTTTGCGGAGGTCCAAAGAGTTGTGCAGGACTTCAGTGATGCGACTGATGGATCGGCTCAGGTGCTCCTGGTTTGGGCTTCGATGCAGCAAGAAGTCGAGGTCATCGACGGCTTCCTGATGCCAGACCAGTCCATAAATCCCAATCAGAGCCATTCCGGTCATCAGCATCAGCGCAACGGCGAACAGCGAGACCAGCCGTCTACGAATGGTGCGGACCAGAAACACGCCGACCTCCCTGTCGAACTTGCGTCTGTGTTTGAACAGCCAACTGAAATGAAACGGCAATTTTTGCCGCTTTTCGATCGGAGTCTAGTCCGACGCCTGAATTAAGGCCAGAGCGGTTCTTGAGCCCCTTTTTCAGGGCGGGTCTCCTCCAGCGAATCAACGCCGGTCTCATTATTGCTGCCAACCTTTGACCCAAAGGCTACTCGGCTGCTTTCTCTGACTTGGCCCCCACAGTGTTGACAGAGAAAACTCGATACCGGTGGACCTTTCCGGCGACCGTGCTTACGTCCGTGTACTTCATTTCCACAAGGGGCAGAGCAGGCGTGTCGCTATAGGAAAGGTTCTGGAAAATGGGGCGGCCAAAAGGATTCCTGGGTTGCTCAGGGAGACTGGCCAAAGGCTCGCCGTCGCGTTCGATGATGAAACCCGCGAGACCACTTTCAAGATCTGCAGTCGCTGTCCACTTTAATTCTGCACCGCTCACGACCAAAGCCTCAGGGGCGGGAGGTGGTGTTGGATCGTGAACCGCTGTGTCCTCTGAATACTGGGCCCACGCAATTGCAACAGCTTCACTGGGCAGCCAGACGGATGTCTCCAGCTCACCTGTAAATTCTGTCGCCTTTACCGGCCTTTCAATCTCTTTGCCTCCGGGATTTAGCTGTGCGAACCAGCCTTCCGTCGTGGACAGTTGATTAAGTTCCGAACTGTTGGTTCTTGAAAGTCGAGCAGTCAGGCAGGCATCAAACCAGGGCATGGCCAAATATCGTTGGTTCCCGCAGTCATGGCTGGAGATGGGATCAATTGAGATCCCCAGCAATGCATTGCGAGACCGAAGTTTTTTCGAGAACGCTTCAACGCCCGGCCAGACACCAGAGAATCGTCCCTCCTTATCCGTGACACCTTCCAAAGTCCCAATGTTGCACATCATGGGAACTTTACAGGCCGCATCCGAAATCTCGTAGGGTTTAGGTTTGCCTTCTGCAGCGGTCAGTGGTGGCACTCCTGAACGAAGCCAGGCCGATGCAACTCGCTCAGGATGCAGCAAAACCATCCCGCCTGCCCAGTGACCACCTCCGCTGTGGCCCCAGATCGCCCATGGCACAGTTGCCATCTCTGGATGCCCCGAAAGTTTTCCGAGGTCGACCAGTGATCGCTGGAAGACCGCGTCCGACCCGTTTCGTGGATCGCACCACTTCTGGCAATCAGCTTTCTCAGGTTGTTCAATGACGGGAGCCAGCAATGCACAATCATGTTTCCTTGCCAGTGCCTGCCAATGCAGATCGTAGGCGCCAGTCAGGCCTGATTTGCACGAACCTTCTCCGCATCCGTGCTGATGGACAACGACTCCTCGCAGAACTTTGACGGCCGGCGGTATCCAAACCGTGTAGCTGGCCGGATAAATCAGTTCGCCCTCAACGGCTGATGCCTCATAGCGGACCCGATAATACGGAGGATCTGCAGGCAGAGTATTCTTGTAAACCGAATCCTGAGCTGCGACTGTACTCGTCAACAGCATGACCATTACGGCAATTGATCGCATGTATTTGCCCTGAGCTTCCTTAGGTGATCCATGAAAACGTCGAACCGATTTATGCAGCCGTTTACCCTATTGATGGGAATCTGGTCCGTTTTCTCTGCAACAGGGACCATGGCTCAGGACCATCCTAACTCCGAAACAATTCGATTTGTACTGGCCGGTGATTCTACGGTGACTGACGAGGCGGGCTGGGGCAAAGGATTTGCCGAGCTATGCAGCGAGAATGTGGAGTGCATTAATCTGGCCGCCAGTGGTCGCAGCTCACGAAGTTATCGTACTGAAGGACGCTGGCAAAAGTGTCTTGATGCGAAACCGGATTATCTTCTGATTCAGTTTGGCCACAACGACCAGGCGGGGAAAGGCCCCGAGCGTGAATCGGCCGCTGCCGATGCGTTTCGCGATCATCTGCGAGCATTCATAGACGAAGCGCGAGCAGTCGGGATTGCGCCTGTACTGATCACTCCGCTGACTCGAAGGACATGGACAAACGACAGCAAGATCTCCTCTAGTCTGACGGAGTATGCTGAGGCAACCATGATCGTCTCGAAGGAGAAAAAAGTTCCTCTGGTTGATCTGCATTCACTCAGCATTCGGCACTGTGAGCAGCTCGGTCCAACCGCTTGGCGTGCTCTGGAACCGATGTCCGAGAACGGTGCGGATCATACGCATCTGAATCCCGAAGGTGGCCGGGCCGTGGCTGCTTTGATTGTCACAGCTTTGAGGGAAGAACTCCAAAAGACGGAACCACTCTTCTCGCAAGAGAAGATTGACGCTGCAACCGTCCCACTGGTCTATTCCAGCAGTGTTTCTCAGGGAACATTGCAGCTCGAAGAGACCGATTCAGACGTGACTATTCGACAGTCGGGAAGAATCGTTCTTTCCTATCGAAAGCAGGCACCCACAGTCCCGGATGGCATTGATCCGGTTTACTCACGCTCTGGATTCCTGCATCCGGTGGCTTCGCCAGCGGGCCATGTGATCACGGAGATGTATCCGTTCGATCATGCTCATCAGGATGGAATTTTTACAGCGTGGGTGAAAACAACCTGGCACGAACGCGAGATTGATTTTTGGAATCTTGCCGGTGGCACCGGGCGAGTTCTGCATCAGCGAATCGTTCGAACATTTCAGGAGGAGGATGGTGTCGGATTTGAATGCGATCTGATTCATCGCGCCGTCAAAGATCCCGCAGTGGATGTATTGCGGGAAAGATGGCGAATCAAAGCTTTTCAGACCGAAGGCTCCTATCACGGTTTTGATCTGGAGACGACTCAGTCTGGGCTTACAGACAAGCCGCTGGTCGTCCAGAAGTATCACTACGGTGGAGTGGCGTTCAGGGGGCCAGTCGCCTGGCTAACCGACAAAGATGGTGATGCGAAGACGTCAGGTGACGAAGTGAACCCAAGCATTATTCGTGAGCCAAGTGAGTTCCTGAATGATAACGGCTCCGATCGAATCAAAGGCAATCATGAACACGCGCGATGGGTCTGCTTGACTAGTCAGACGAATGGACACTCGGTGACAATTTCCGTTCTCTGTCATCGCGACAATTTTCGTGCACCGCAGGCCGCACGAATCCATCCCACAAAACCGTACTTTGTATTTTCGCCGTGCGTCGATGACGATTTTGCAATCGATCGCAAGCATCCTTTTCGAGGTAAGTACCGGTACCTGATCACGGATGCGGCACCAGACAGCAAATGGCTGGATGAGCAGTGGGGCCAGTGGTGCAAATAGTCGCGGGGAATCAGGGCTCTCTTTATCAGACCTTCCGTTCTTTGATGATCAGAGGTCTGTAATCAGGGCTTTCATGAACGTTCGTCGTGACTCTTTCGCTGCGAGTATGTAGAGTTTCATGCTCCAATGTTGATTCGGTTTATTCAGGAGTGATCCGAGTATGACACATAAGCATGAGACGAACCGACAGCCGTCCGGCAGGCTCCGACGACGTGATGTTTTGCGCACAAGTGTTTTCGCTGGAGCTGTAGCGTCGCTGACCGGATTCCTGAAGGCAGAAGTGAAAGCCGGACGGAACGCGACGCGAAAACGCGTTGTGTTTGTGCATCTGGATGGCGGCCCGCCGCAGCTTGATACGATCGACCTGAAACCCGAAGCCCCCATGGAGATTCGTGGCGAGTTTGCCCCGATCGCAACATCGGTTCCGGGGATCAACATCTGTGAGTTGCTTCCAAAACTCGCATCGATCGCCGATCGGATCGCGTTTGTTCGATCTCTGGTCGGGTCTGCGGGGGCTCATGATGCCTTCCAGTGTCAGTCCGGGTTCGAAGCGAAGAATCTGGAATCACTTGGGGGCCGCCCGGCCCTGGGGTCCGTCGTCACCAGGCTTCAGGGATCTCCCAAAGATGAATCTCCCGTCTTTGTAGATCTGATGCAGGGACGTGCGCTTGTTCGAAACAGCGCGAGGCCAGGATTTCTGGGGCCAGCCTACCAGGCGTTTCGACCCGATATCTCTCACTTATTTGCGCGAGAACTTGAGCCGGGAATGAAGAATGAGTTGGCTCGCCTCGGTTCGAACCATTCTGTCAGTCTGAAACTCGACGGGACAATTAGTCTGGATCGGCTGACAGATCGAACCGGACTGCTATCGCAATTCGATACGTTCCGGCGTGACGTTGATTCTGCCGGAATGATGCTGGCCATGGATCGATTTACAGAGCAGGCTGTCGGCATCCTGACATCAGGAGCGTTGTCAGATGCACTTGATTTCACCAGGGAAGATCCGCACGTGCTGAATCGCTATATTCTGACCGCTACTGGAGGTCGACCGAATACGACATCAGAAGATCCCGGGGCCACTCAAAAGTTTCTCCTCGCTCGTCGACTGCTGGATGCCGGTGTCAGATGCGTGAGTCTTTCAATCAGTGACTTTGATACTCATAGCAATAACTTTCCTCGAATGCGTCACGTCCTGCCGATTGTGGATCATGGACTTGCCACGTTGATTCTGGATCTGGAAGAGCGAGGTCAGCTGGACGATACGTTGATCGTTGTCTGGGGCGAGTTTGGTCGTACACCGAGAATTAATCCAAAGAACGGTGGCCGAGATCACTGGCCTCAGGTGGGCCCTGCTCTGCTGGTGGGAGGCGGTTTGAAAGGTGGACAGGTTATCGGGGCCACGGATCGAACGGGTAGCGATGTCGTCTCCCGCCCCGTTACATACAAAGATGTCTTTGCAACGATTTATCACCATCTCGGCATTGAGGCGCATCGCACGGCGATCATGGATCCTCAGGGTCGGCCGCAGCACATTCTTGATCAGGGCGAAGTCATTCGAGAACTGGTTTGACGGCGATGTTGGCCCAGGATTTTCCTGAACCCGCAAATGCCGTTGGAGACATCTCGCGTTCGATGATTCAGGGTCGTGCGCAGGCAGGTATCCGATACCATTGGTCAGTGTCTGAGCTTTGGCTGATTCGGGTCAATAACCTGCACGCTCGGGCGCTCTGATAAGTCGACAGGGTCGGCCGAATTCGAGTTGGGGAAACCCGTCGAAAACGAACTGACCCAGACCGAACCTTTCATGCCGCTGACCGCAGTGCTGATCAACCGTTTCTGAACGAAGCGTGCTAGTGCCATTCGCAGTTGAGGAATCAATAAGAGAAACCCTGCCGTATCCGTGATGATTCCGGGGGTCAGCAGTAAAGCTCCCGCAAGCAGAATCAAAACACCGGCGATGATCGACAAGGATGGTGACTGACCGGAAGCAACCTGCTGCTGGATCTCTCGAAGAGCTTTCATTCCCTGCCACCGTACGAGACTCACCCCCAACATCCCGGTGAACAGCACAAGCGCGATCGTCCACCCAAGGCTGGTTCTCTTTGTGAGTTCAATGAGCAGCCAGAGTTCAGTCAACGGTATGATTGCCAGTAACAACAGGAATCTCAGAAACACGGGCTCTGCCTTCGTGAGATTGACTTTCATTTTGTGCACAGCCACAAGTCGCGCCGTTGCAACCACATCATAACCGATTACTTCAAAATCAGAATACGGACCGGACTCCTCTAGACGGCACAAAGTGTTAGATCGAGGGCAGGAATCGAGAATGACCACCCTCTTTGTTTTTGGGCGACCACGCGGTTCGCTGCCGAAAACGGCCCGCTGGCGTTATCATTCCCACATCGACACAGTGCTGAATTGTGAGATGCGCGGAACTGGTGAAGCTTAAGAGGATTCCATCTGTCGATGACCATTTTACGATAGATGATTCTTATCGCCGTCCTTTTCTCCATAGGTACGACAATCCAAATCTGACACCCCAGCCCCAATTGCGCTGGCAACAAATACTGAGAACAGGAAGTCGAAGAGGGATTCTTGCCACTCTTCAAAGGGAATGATTTATGAAGATGCGAAACGGCCTGCAGATCTTCGATCAATGTGGATGTCGAGCGATCTGGCGGCGGTCATTGATTCTGATGTTCGTCATCATGGCCTATTGTCGAACGCCGGCGATGGCCCAAAGGAATGAAGCAGGCAAAGAGATTGCGAAAGATCTGTTGAGGGCTCTGATTGAGTCTCAACTTGAACGTCAGGGAAGAGAATCCTATGGTCCGGGGAGGCCTGTTCCACCGGTCATCGGAGAGATCCCTCGGCCCACTCAGGCGACACCTGAGATGATTCAGATTCGTAGAATACTTGCATCCATGAGTCAGGACACAAACGCATTGTCAGCGGTTGTGTCGGAAGAAGGGCGCCGAAACCCGGATTTGCGACGCCTAACGGCTGATATGATTCAGTTTCAGGGAATCGTCCGGGCCGGACAGCAGCGAGCCGATCGCGAGAACAATCATCTGGCGATGCAGTTAGCGATTCAGAATATGGACCAGGCCTGGAAGCCACTTGCGCATCAGATCGGCACAACACGAAGCAGTTCGGTGACATTGCGACAGACAGCGGAGCGAATCAGTCAGTTGGATGTGCAGGCCTGTCAGATTCTGGGAATCCGTGACCAGTTCAATATGCGTGAACTTGTTCGAGCTGCGGATGTTCTGTCAGCAGACATCAGAACGTTGATGGACGAAGTGAGCTACAACGGTTCGTTGTCTCCGGACCGGAGTCGACTTCTGGCCAGACTTCGGAAGCTTCAGGATCAGGCGACGTTGTTTGCCAATCTTGCTGCCGGGGGCGGACAATTTCAGGCTGTTGTTGCCGAATACCGAAATCTGTTTCAGTCCTGGCAGGTGCTGCGACCGGAACTGGATCAATACTCTGCACGCACCGTAAGCCGCACAGCGGCCAGAATTCAGGAGACGCACAGAACCATCCATCAGTTGCTGCGACTGGAATTCAGTTTTGACCAGACGATGGTTCAAAAGATGGCAGAGACGCTGGAACGTGAACTGACAGAATTGTATCGATCGATCACACTGGAACAGATGCTGTCTCTGACCGACAACAGGTCGTTGCCAGCTGCTGCAGATGAGTTATTCGGTACGGCTCAGAACCTGACTGATGTCGTGACTCGAAAAGAATCGATACCTGCAGTTGGAGAAGCCTGGCTCTATCTTCAGGAACGCTGGGAGTTGTTCGAATTTTATTTGATGACAATTCGAACCCCGGAGATTCGGCGCAGGATCGAAGGAGTCAGCCAGTCGATTTATCTGTTACAGGATTCGATCGGAGTCACCGTTACCTTTGATCGAAGAGTCCTCTCACGTCAGGCTGCGACGCTGGAAGGTATGGCTGATCATCTTCAGCTAATTGTCCGACGATGGCTGAGTCGATCAGGGCAGCAGGATGTGGCTCTGGGCAATCAGATTCAACGGCTTGCAGAACGCTGTCGTGAACTGACACAGTTGATCAATACCGGCCGCGACCAGGGAACCCTTGTTATTAAATGCGATGAAGTTATCGCTGAGTGGCAGCAATTGCGCCCCGCCCTCAACCGTTGTGAGACGGAGGAAAAAGAGCCCGTCGAGCAGACAATTGATGCGTTCATTCCTGCTCTGATTCAGTTGCGTACCATGTTGGAAAACTGACAAGAGTCGTTCTATGGCAGTTTTTGATCGGGCAGCTCTGATAGCTTTACTCGATCTGTTTCCTGTTTCTTGATATGGAATCTTTGAGTGCTCAATAGACAACCGGGCTTGCATCGTCGATCCGTATGGGTGTTGATGTACGAGAGCCTGCCGCTCGAGCGTGCTTGTGAGTTTGTTCGCGAAGATTCGGCTGCAGTCACTGATGGGGCGGAAGAAAACAAGCTCGCTGCCGGCGATCATGGTTTGGCAGTCGAAAAGGCGGAGGTGACATCGCAGAAGGCATACACAGCCTTTGATGATCTCGACATGAGATCCGCGTTCTTCGAGCAATATCTGATTCAGGATGCTCGCAGCGGCATCACGACCGCTGATGTACTGGGTGGAGAAAAAACCATGCTGACCTTTCAGCAATTGCTGACGCAGCATGGTTTTCTTATGGTCAACCTTGTTCTTAGCAAAATGGATCAGTGGGCCAGTATTGATGCCGATCCACTCCTGCTGAAGGGATTCGAACCCGGTGCGAACACAATTCATATTTCTCTGAAGTCTCCTTCGGAGCAAGGAGAGCTGCTGTCAGAACGCATGGTTGCTGACTCGAGATTTCGGGACGCCGATCTACTGTGGATTGATGTTCGCAACGACAGCTCAAAACAAGACTCGTCGTGGTCCGAGTGCATCGCAGGAGAAATCGCAAAGTTACGCCACCGTTTTTTTGGCGATCTCGCTGAACAACCGATTTTGATTGTTTCTTCTCTGCGTGGTCCAGCACGAACCGTCGCTCCGCCATTTATCGGTGGTTGTGAGGAAAGTCTGATTCATGTTCCGCTCTGGATTGACGACGGAAATGGGCATGCCAGACGCCTACAAAAGCTGGCGGGAAGCTTTGATCTTCTGCCAACTCTGGCTGATTATTTGAAAGACGAACCTGGTAGTGAAAGTTCGCGGGGACCGACAGATGTGCCGGTTTCGGGTGATAAAGATGCTGAATCGAAGGATGCTGCCACTCTCGCTGTGGGGCCTCAGAGTTTGCGGCCCATGCTCAAAGAATTTGACTACGAAAGCGATCGGCTGCTGCGTCTTGTAGGCGATGGCTGGTCCGCTCTGCGATCACAGCAGTACCTGCTTGTTACTGCGGAGATGCAGGATCAAAATGCAAAAACAATGGATTTGGGGCTCGATCGGCGTCGGCTGTACCTGAAGCCTGATGACGTCTGGAATGTGCATGATTCAATCGTTACGTATCAAGCGGTGGCTGATGAAATGGACGCGGTATGGCAACAGAATGGCGTCTGAATCAATCTTGCACAAACCTGAATCGGCCAGAGTCATCTGCGGAGATCACACAGCCTCTTTGTCACTCGGAGAAACATTTGGGACAGGGTGCGAATGATCCCCGGAATGCGCCTGTTCGAACGGTTCGACGTGAATCAATGCTGTCACAAGTCCCGGCAACTCTTTCCTGAGAGTTGCTTTCACTTTTCCTCCCAGAGAATGCGCTGCACGAATACTTAGATCCGGATCGACCTGGACATGCATATCGAGGTGAAACCCGGCTCCGCTCTTTCGGACAAGCACCTTTTCGATGAACCGAACTCCATCAACTCTTTCAGCGACCGCTATCACCTTTGCTGCCAATTCATGAGAGGTGGCATCCAGAAGTTCTCTTAACGCGGGTCGGATCAGATGGCGAGCCGTGATAAGGATCACTCCACTGGCCAGAATTGCCGCCGCCTCATCTGCCATGACAAGACCATTGATGCCAGTGAGTTGAGGTCCCCAGACGGCGATGCTGACTCCAATCAGAGCTGCAGATGACGTGATGGCATCGGAACGATGGTGCCAGGCGTCGGCTCTGGCAGCGTCAGACTCATACTCATTCGCACCTTTCATCACGACACGGAACAGCAACTCTTTGACCGCGATGATGATGATCAGCACAATCAGCGTCCACGGCTCGGGAGGCTGATGGGGGATGACTATTTCGTGAAAAGCTTTCACGACGATGTAGAAGGCCGCTACGACCAGCAATGCCCCGACGCCCAGCGATGCAAGGGCTTCTGCTTTTCCATAGCCGTAGGGATGATCTTCATCTGCAGGCTTTGACGCGACTCTCAGAGCTTGCCAGACCAGCATAGATCCGAGCGTATCTGCAAACGATTCAACAGCATCCGCGACCAGCGCGCTGGATCTTCCGAGTATACCGGCTGCCAGCTTCACGATTGAAAGCAGAAGGCTGACGACGAATCCGATAATGGTGTTTTTCTGGAGTTTCTGACGAGACACACGATCGACCTGAGATGAATAAATTCAGGAGAACCCGGGAGCCGGGAACGACCAGCATGATAGCGGATCGACCGTATGATTGCCTGCGAAGCTGCGTTTGGCCCGCCAGAAGAAAACCATCGTCGAGTTAATCCCGACAGAATTCGTTGTTTGCAGAGTCAACGATGGGATCGTTCATGTGCCTCTGTAAGAAGTGAAACGCTTCATGCTGAATCAAGTTCAACGTGAAGCGTTTCAGTTGGGGGAGACAACCTAAAGCGTTCGTCTAGCGATTTGGAAATACATGGACCGGACGTGGATCCTGCGTCGCCGGGCGGCTCGACGCCTGATCTGCTACCTGATTGGCAACGGCCTCGTAGCCAATTGGTCTCACGGTACTGGCCTGGTAGACAGACATTCCGGGACGCGGAATGAGTGGCTGAGGCTGTGATTCAGGGGCTGAAGGGTAAGGCAGCGGGGCCATTTCAGAGTGCAGGTTCTGGTCGAGGTAACTGGTTCGATACTTATTCCAGAACTGCTGCGAGTACGGCATTCCGTGTGCGGCACCCCAACCTTGCGCGATCTGTGTCTGTGAGAAAACGTGCCGGTAGTTATAGGGGCGAAAGCTGGAGAATCCGCCGTAGGCTGGGTAGCGTTGAAAGTAACCGTGGAGCCATGGATCCTGTTGGTCATAGGGATAAAGCTGCACTCCATCACCACCGGCAACGGTATTGGAGTATTGAATTCCCGGCATGCCAACCTGAGCCTGCGCCGAAACAGCACTGAAAAGGGTGACGGCAAAGGCAAAGACGAGTGATCGACGCATTGAATCCCTCCGAGAGTCGAATACACAGTAGTAGACTTGCCGTTGCGCCAGCTCCGTGGAACGTACGGTCAATATGGAAGCACTTCATACATCGGACGATCAACAGGGATCATTTTCTTCCAAAACTGAAGAAACAGGCGTGCCGTTCAGGTCAGCGTCGTATGCGCATCTCGAACGTTCCGACCGTCAAATCTTTACTTCCTGTGTTCCGGCAGGCATTCTTTCGCGCAACAGCGAAAACAGCGGGTAGATCAGATTGCCGTGTTCACCATTGTCATTCTCCACGGATCGACATCCTCTTTGACAGTACGATATTTTTGGGAGACATTAACGGTATGAAGAACAGTCTTGGAATTCGTGTTTTATTGACGGTAGCCACACTCCTGCTGGCCACCGCACCGGGAATGGCCGGTGATCTGTTCCATGGACGTCGAGCAGCCTGTGATTGCAATGGCTCATCCAATCGGGTTGCCTACAACGCTCCCGTTGTTGCCTATGCACAACCATTGAGCGTTGCTCCAGCCATTGAAAACGCTTACGCGTATACTTCAGCCGCGACTAGTTGCTGTGGTGTCGGTGGTGGAATGATGCAACTGGGCAGTTTCTACGGGTCTGGCAGCATTTACGGTTCAGGCTATGCTCAATCCGGTAGTCCGACCGTTGGAAGTTTTCTGAGTGGATATGAAGGACTCCCCAATATGGATGGTGGTGGCATTCATCATCGATATCCTTACCATAGCTATCGACGCCCATGGGCGCACCCGGGAACTCCCTCAACAAACGTCACCATCGTCTGGTGAGTCAAACCAGGGGGGGCCGGGACAAGTTTCACAATTCTACCGTCTGCAGATTTTTGAAATCAGAGGTTGGTTCGTTCTAAAATTCATAGCCAGTCCTGCACAGAATTGCCGGTTGATGAAATGATCGGTGCTCAATTTGCGCGGAACCGGCTTTTTTTGTTTATCGAGACATGGCTTTGTAAGCACAAAGCCTGCTCGCCGACGTTCACAAAGCCTTACAGAACTTTGAGTGTCAACAAAAAGGCTGTGTTCTTTCAGTCTGGTCCAACATCTCCGAGTTTTGATGGGGCAACACCCTCATCCGCACCAACAAGGCCATGCTTATCGGGCGGTGTTGGATTATTCTACGCAACCGGCTGAACCATCCCGCTGTTGTAGAGACATCAAAATACGTTTATCTCTCCATTCACCGAGCGCCTGCCTAAGGTCGATACCACAGATGAATTCTGTACTTTGCCCGTTCATTGAATGAGGCACCCTCTGCTGATTGCCGCATGGATCTGTGGCACCTGTGTTCAGGGCAAACAAGTAACGGAACGCGAGCGTCCAGGAACGGTCGTTCGCGGAGTTGCGACACGGAAGGAGCACTTCGAATGTCAGCTGATTTTGCGGGTCTGGGTCTTCCACTGAAGAAATGGTGCGAATGCCTTCGAACCAGACCATTGCGTCAAATGCTCGCTGGAGCGGCGAGCAGCGTCTGCCTGCTTGGTGGCACACTTCAAGCTCAGCAGAGTGACGGTTTTCAGGCGGCCCCTCAGCAGGTCATTGGGCCAGCCCGGATGCAGACGCTTCAACTCGAAGACTCCTCTGTCTCGGGGCGAGTTGATGCTAAACTCAGTCCCAACGTTGACAAACTGCTCGAGCCACAATATCAACTTGATATTGAACGCAGGCATAGCCAGTTGGTGATCACAAACAAACGTGTGCGCCGAATTGCGGTCACAGATTCCACGGTGGCCAACTACGTTCAGTACTCAGAAAAAGAGATCAGTGTTGTTGGTCTTGAGCTGGGTAAGACAGACCTGACACTGTGGTTTGAGGACGAATCTGCTCCTTCCATTTATGAAGTCTCCGTTGTTCGGGATGCAAGCCTTGAGGAGCAAAGAACCATAGACTTTGGAAAGCTGGAGCGTCGTCTACGACAGTTGTTTCCAAATTCTACCGTGGCCTTAATTCCGGTCGGTGCTCAGGTGCTGGTTCGAGGTCAGGCCTACGATGGAGAAGAAGCGCAGAATATTCTCCAGATTGTGCGATCTGAAGTAATTCGGTCACAGGGACGGTTTAATGATCTGGACAACGGAGCTGGTCTCAATGTGTTTGCCGCATCCGGCGGCATCAACGGGAACAATGGTGGGGGTGGCGGGGGAAATAACGGCGTTAACAATGGTTTCAGAGACATTGTTATCAACGAACTCTCGATCCCCGGTGAATTCAATGTGAAGATGCGCGTAATGGTCGCCGAGCTCAATCGTTCGGAAATGCGAAATGCTGGTTTTGACTGGCGAGTGATCTTCGGTGACGGACGCCATGCCGTTGGATCTTCTATGGGAGGTGCAACTGGCACAACATTGAGCGGCATCTTCGAGAACAGCGAGATTCAGGTTCTGATTCGCTGGTTACAATCCAATGGCACGATCAAGCTGCTGGCAGAGCCCCAGATCGTCTGCATCAGTGGCACTGGCGCCAGTATTTTGGCCGGTGGTGAGTTTGCCGTTCCAACAATTATTGGTCTCGGTGGTGGTCAGGCCACCTCATTCCGCGGTTTTGGCACGAGCCTCGTCGTAACACCGACCGTGATGGATCGAGATCTGATCCGATTGCAGGTTGTTCCGGAGTTCAGTGAACTGAACGCAGCGAACTCAGTGAACGGTATCCCCGGGGTCAACGTCAAACGGGTACAGACGACTGTGGAACTTCGTGAAGGCCAAACGTTCGCCATTGGTGGTCTGATTTCACGGCAGACAATCGGACAGACAAGTCGAGTGCCACTATTCGGAGACATTCCATATATTGGCCCTCGAGTTTTCCAGTCGAAGAATGCCTCCGAAGTGGAGACCGAACTTTTGGTTTTGGTCTCTCCTGAGATCGTGCGGCCGATGGAGCCTGATGAAGTTCCTCCGGTTCCGGGATACAACACGACGCATACAACTGATGACGAATTCTGGCATCGAGGTCAGACGGAGGGTACACCTGACAATCAGGTGTATCAGATCTCACCTTACGGTAGCGGATCGATGCATGGAGTGCCTCAGG
>CAIJTV010000786.1:0-2963 GCA_903823635.1 uncultured Planctomycetaceae bacterium | reverse complement strand
CGTGCCTCTGTGAGAAAAAAAGTTACTCTCACGGAGGCACAGAGGCACGGAGGAAAGTCCCACCAGGTTTAGCGCTGGACAATGAAGTACGCCTCATTGCGGCGAAAACTTCCTGATCACTGGCGAGTTGCACATGGGGCCTCTACAACATGTCCGAAAGCTGTTCAGGCGGATGCTGGCGTTGTGCTGGTTTCGTATCGAGAAAAACCTGAAATCTGAGACCGGAGAAGATTGATGATTTCCTGGCCCCAGCAACTGTTTATCAATGGCGAATGGACCGGTAGCCAGAGCGGACGAACGTGGTCTGTCACAAATCCCGCGAATGGCAAACTCCTGACAGAAGTCGCACTGGCCGATGCGTCGGATGTGGATCGCGCGGTCCTGGCGGCTCGAAATGCGTTTGATCATGGCGAATGGCCTCGGATGGACCCGCTGCTGCGAGGTCGATTGCTGTACAAGCTGGCGGAGAAGATTCGCGAGAATCTCGAAGACCTGGCCATGACCGACACGCTCAACGTCGGCAAGCCGATCCGGGATACGCGAGGATTTGATATTCCCTGCGCGGCCGATCTGTTTGAAAGCTATGCTGGCCTGCCGGACAAGATTGCCGGCAAGTGTTTCGGGACGCTGCCCGACAATATGACGCTGCAGATTCGCGAACCGCTCGGAGTCATTGCCGCGATTGTGCCGTGGAATTTTCCGCTCACAAATGCCGCTATCAAGCTGGCCCCGTTGCTGGCGTGTGGGAATACGGTCGTACTGAAGCCGTCGGAAGTTTCTCCGCTGTCGGCTCTGATGCTGGCGAAACTCGCACACGAAGTCGGCTTTCCGCCCGGAGTTATCAACGTCATTCACGGCACCGGAGCCGAAGCCGGCGCGGCGCTGGTGGGACATCGCGGTGTCGACAAGATCACGTTTACGGGACGGCATCAGACGGGTGCGCAAATGCTGGAAGCCGCCAAGACCGGTATGAAAGGCGTGATGCTGGAACTGGGCGGGAAGACTCCGAGCATAGTCTTCCCCGATGCCCCGATAGAGAATGTTGTCAACGGCGTCATCACCGGCATCTTCTATAATCTGGGGCAGGTCTGCGTCGCAGGTTCTCGCCTGTTGGTTCATGAAAGCCAGCACGATGACATGATGGAACGCATCCTTGCCAAGGTGAAGAATCTTCGTCAGGGAGATCCGACCGATCCCAATATGCAGCTGGGCTGTCTGGCAACTCCCGTGCATTGTGAAACTGTTCGTCGCTGCGTTGCTCAGGCCGAACAGGAGGGCGCTCGTTGCGTGCTGACCGGGAAACGTCCCACAGATGCGAATGACTGCTTCTATCCGCCGACGGTTTTCGATCATGTCACGCCCGGCATGACGGTGGCTCGTGAAGAAGTCTTTGGGCCAGTGCTGAGCGTCATGACGTATCGAGATGAAGCAGAAGCGATTCGCATCGCCAACGATAGCGAATTTGGCTTGATGGCGAACATCTGGACTACCGACGGAGCTCGTGCTTTGCGAGTGGCTCGCCAGGTCAAGGCCGGACGAATCGCCATCAACGGCGGCGGCGCGTTGCGAGCGAATGTGCCGGTCTACGGTTACAAATTGAGCGGTATCGGGGCCGAGCTGGGTTTTGAAGAAGCCGTGCATGAGTACTGTGCTTCAAAGGCCGTTCTCTATTCATTTTCCACGGAGAAATCACCATGGCCGGAGTAGCCAGTTTGCACTTAATTGGCACTGTTTCTCAGGATGCTCGAATCGGACAAGCGATTGAGGATCTGGATACACCGACGCTGTTGTTGGATCGAGCCGCCAGTGACCGCAATTTGGCGAAGATGGCGCAGTTCTTTGCGGATCGAAAGTCGAAGCTGCGGCCACACTTCAAGAACCACAAGTGTGTGACCCTGGCGAAGCGTCAGCTGGCAGCCGGCAATGCCGTCGGCATCACCTGCGCGAAACTTGGGGAGGCAGAGATTCTCGCAGATCATGGCGTCACAAATCTGCTGATTGCGAACCAGGTTGTCGGTGCCGTGAAGGTTCGTCGCCTTGCGGAACTGGCCAAACGGGCACGCGTGGCCGTGGCCGTTGATCATCTTGATCAGGTTGAAGCCATCAGTCGTGCTGCGGTCGCGGCGGGTTCCACAGTTCACCTGCTTGTGGAAGTCGATATCGGGATGGGCCGCTGCGGACTTCCACCAGGCGAAAGTGTTGTCGAGTTGGCGAAGCAGATCGTGAAATTTCCCGGCGTGCAGTTGGACGGAATTCAGGCCTACGAAGGGCATCTGGTGAACGTGATCGATCGTGATCAACGTCGCAGTCAGTCTCAGGCCGCGATGCAATTGGCAATCGATACACGTCGACTTCTGGAGAAGTCCGGTATTCCGGTGACATGTCTCAGTGGTTGTTCAAGTGCCACTTACGATAGCACAGGAGCGATGGACGGTGTCGATGAGATTCAGGCTGGCAGCTATGCGACTATGGATCGCCAGTATTATCGTCTGGCTCCGGAGTTTGAAATTGCGATGTCGCTGCTGGTGCGTGTGATTAGTCGACCAACAGCGGACAAAGCCGTTTTGGATGTTGGTGTGAAGGGGGCCGGCGGCGAATTTGGCGTGCCCGGGATTAAAGACTACCCGGATGTGGTCGTTCCGTTTTTCCTCGCAGAAGAACACGTGGTTGTTAATAACTCACCGAACTGGTCGATCGGACAGCCGTTGCATTTGATCCCCAGTCATGCCTGCACGACCTGCAATCTGCACCGCGAATTTGTCGTTCACGAAAACGGCCGCGTTGTGGATGTCTGGCCGATTGAAGCGTCAGGGTTGCTGCGATAAGCGGCTCTGTGTCTGTCAACGAAAACACTTCATTCCCCACCGGGTCTACCCCGGTGGTCTACGGGCTTTTGCACCACACATCTGGAATCTGAACCGAAGTAGTGCAGATGCCTATATCCACCGGGATAAACCCAACGG
>CAIJTV010000785.1:0-1540 GCA_903823635.1 uncultured Planctomycetaceae bacterium | reverse complement strand
GGTTTTGTGCCGATTTCCTTATCGATGGTCGATGATCTTGTGCAATCGCATGACGGTCAGGCGTTCGCGATCGACATGCTGCGACTGGACGAAGCCATGGTCAAATTTCGGAGCAGTTATCCGGACCACGCTCAATTTCTGCAGCTGTATTTCTTCAGCGGAATGAGCATGGCCGATTGTGCGGTGGCTTTGCAGGTGTCCCATCGAACTGCCGAACGTTACTGGCAGTTTTCACGCGCCTGGATGAATCGCGATTTGACGAATGAATCCTGTGACTCCTAGAAAAAGCTCGGGCTCCGCCGGCCTCTCCGGCGGTACAGAACACCGCGACTGTTGAGGGCACTGGTCCCGGTGTTACGGTGGCCTCAAAGCCTGGGATAGAATCGCTGCTCAATTCTCATGCTTCAGGAATGCACTCACCGTGGCTGATTCTTCCCAACTCGCTGAGCTGTTTGAACAAGCGCTGTCTATTGAATCAGCAGAACAGCGTCTGCAGTTTATGATCACGGCCTGTCGGGGCGATGCCCGGTTACTTGAAGATCTGCAGTCACTTGTTGCGGCGTCGGAACGTCCGTCGATTCTGGAGCAATTTCGGAACGAGATCACGACTCAGAAGAATTCGCCACAAAGCCAAATCGGATCTGCTCAGATTGGCCCGTACAGGATTCTTCGATCGCTCGGACAGGGCGGCATGGGAACAGTGCTTCTGGGGCAGCAGGAAACGCCGATCAAAAGAAAAGTGGCTCTGAAGCTGATTCGACCCGATTTTCTGAATCGAGAGACAATCTGGCGTTTCGAGCAGGAACACAGGACACTCGCTCAGCTGGACCATCCGGGAATCGCTCGAATTCTGGATATTGGCAAGCTGCCGGATGATCGCACGTGGATTGCAATGGAGTACGTTGATGGACTGAGTCTGGCGGATTACTTAATACAGAACAATCTGTCGGTCAGGGGACGGCTGGATTTGTTCCTGCAATGTTGCCTGGCAGTTCAGCATGTGCATCAAAGAGCCATCATTCATCGTGACATCAAGCCCTCCAACGTGCTCGTCACAACAGTTGACGGTGCGGCCATCATTAAACTGATTGACTTCGGAGTTGCAAAACAACTGCAGAGTCAGGAAACACAATCCCAGTTGATGAATACGATGACGATCACGGGATTGCACAGCATTCCCGGCACGCCTGCGTATATGAGCCCCGAGCAATTGATGCGTGGGGACCTCCCGATTGACACTCGCTGCGATATTTATGCTCTGGGAGCATTGCTTAAAGCGATTTTGACCGACAGAACTCCGTTTTCTGACAGCCTGCACAAGTCACAGAACTTCGAAGACATTCGCAGGGTCATCGTTCACACTAACGCTGAACTGCCCAGCAAAATTCTGCAGAGACGAGCTTCCGCATCTGATGTAGACGGACTCACACGTCCCTCTGTGCGAGCTCAGGAACTTCAGGGTGACCTCGATTGTATTGTGCTGAAAGCCATGTCAAAGGAGCCGGGCCGGCGGTATCAGATGGTCTGCGAACTGATGGCG
>CAIJTV010000784.1:0-7439 GCA_903823635.1 uncultured Planctomycetaceae bacterium | reverse complement strand
TGCCCGTCGCAGTTTTGTCGGACAAGAATGTCCAACCTACGTTTTTAGGTCTGACACTGCACCAGCACGTTTCTCACCTGCGTTGCCCGCTACCCTTCAGCGACTTCTCGCGGCGGTAGCACCAGTTCTCCATCGGCAGCTTCAACCTCAACACGCGCTTCGGCAGGAAGTTCCGCAATCGCCCCGGCAATCGCCATCAGCTTGGGACCTTTGCGATTCGCATCGATGACTTTGTGCATGTGCTCGGCCGACATTGTTTCCATCTCAATCAGATCGGCCGTCAGCTTTTCAAGCGTTTCTCGTTGAGACGTCAAAGTGTCGAGGGCAGTCCGATACGCTTCGTCCACCAGGCGTTTCACTTCGATGTCGATTTCTCGCAGGGTGGCTTCTGAGTGAATCGATTCCGAAACGATGCCACCAGACCCGGCGAGAAACGGTGATCGCTGAGCCTCGCTGTAATACATACGCCCCAGACGAGGGCTCATGCCAAATTCTGTAACCATGCGGCGAGCCAAATCCGTGGCCCGTTGCAGGTCATTGGAAGCACCGGTTGAGGTTTCATTGTAAATCAGTTGTTCGGCGGAAATCCCCCCGAGCAGCACAGCCATGCGGCTCTGCAGTTCTGACTGTGTCAGTAGTTCGCGGTCATCTTCCGGAAGCTGCAGCATGTATCCCAGAGCACCCATGCCGCGAGGAATGATTGAAATCTTGTGGACTGGATCTGTATGCGGCAGACTGGCCGCAACAAGAGCATGCCCGGATTCATGGCAGGCGACACGACGCTTGACGTCTTCCACGATGATGCGAGAAGTTTTCTCCAGGCCGGCCATGACTCGTTCAATGCCCGCTTCAAACGATCTCATCGTTACCCGCTTGTCTTCTCGACGAGCCGACAACAGAGCCGCTTCATTCACCAGGTTTGCCAGATCCGCACCGACAAAGCCCGGAGTGAGCTTAGCCAACCGTTTCAGATCAACGTCGTCCGCCATCTTGACGCGTTTTGAGTGCACATTCAGGATCGCTTCACGTCCCTTTATGTCGGGGCGATCAACCAACACATGGCGATCGAATCGTCCTGGACGCATCAACGCCGGATCCAGCGTTTCCGGCCGGTTTGTCGCGCCCATCACGATGACGCTCTGGTCCGTGCTGAAGCCGTCCATCTCAACGAGCAACGCGTTCAAAGTCTGTTCGCGTTCATCGTGACCACCGGGAGCACCACTGCCACGCACTTTACCCAGCGCATCAAGTTCGTCGATGAAAATAATGGCGGGAGCTCGTTGCAGTGCCTGCTGGAACATATCGCGAACGCGGGCAGCACCAACGCCCACATACATTTCCACAAAGTCCGAACCGGAGAGACCGAAGAACGGCACACCGGCTTCGCCAGCAACAGCCTTCGCCAGCATTGTCTTGCCGGTACCAGGAGGCCCAACCAGCAGCACACCACGCGGAATTCGTCCACCCAGCGCTTGATACTTTTGAGGAGTCTTCAGGAACTCCACGACTTCCTTGAGTTCTTCAACAGCTTCATCAATCCCGGCGACATCATTGAACGTCACATTGACGTCTTCCTGAGCATAGAGCCGACCGCGACTGCGTCCGAAGGACATTGCTGAGCCAGCCCCGCCAACTCGACGCAGTACGAAAATGAAGCCCAGAATGAACAAGGCCGTCACCAGAAGCATCGGGATCATCGACGTCAGCTCGGACGGCGGCTTGGCGGAATTCAGAACGACTCCTTTTGAATGGAGCAGATCTTCCAACTTCGCGCGATTGTTCTCGGTGATCCAGGTCAGTGGCGTGTAAAAACGCTTCACTGAGGCGACCTTACCCTGACGAATATCGTCGGCCGCCTTATCCTGCCAATAGATGGCAGATGACCCCATCGAAACTTCGAACATGCAATCCTTGTTCAAAGTCCCGGTTTCAAGCCGATTCAGGAATTCGCTGTATGAGATTTCTTCTCCACCAGTTCCTCGGCCCGCCACTGTGATGAAAACAGCGGCGAGAATGCCGATCACCAGCAAATACCAGAACCCACTGTTCGATTGCCCTTGCCCCTTATCCTTGCGACTACTTTTTCCCGGCTTTCCGGGGCCAGGCGCATTTTTGTCGGACATGGGTTCCTGAGGACCAGCCATAGCTCTATTACCAGTGAGAAAGTGCTGTGCTCGTCAAAAGCACGGGTTTTCCGGAATGCATCCGGCATTTTGCAACTGTAGGCCCGTTGTTCGACGTGGTCAACCAGACGAACCGGTTGAGTCTTATGCCAACGGCCATCGGACCGGCATAATCCCCGCCTTCCGCAAAAACCTCCGTGACCGCCGCCGAGCCCCGAAGTCTCCGTCGAACGTACGGGGGTTTACCATCCGAGCCAATTGAACCTCGGGAACTCACGACATCAACGCTTGACAGCGCGGTTCAGGGGGGTAATGATCGGGCGCAAATAGAGGAATTCAAAAGCCTTTCACAGAGATTCCTTGCCGAATACCCCCCCAAGGGCCACTCAGAGGTCAGTCATGTCAAAGCCGGATCGTCGCATCGATATTGAAGAAATCAGCGGAGTTACTGTCGCTCGTCTGCTGGAAAAGAAGATCCTCGACGAAGCCAATATTGAAGCGTTGGGACAAGAACTGTTCGCACTCGTGGATAAGGATGGCCGCAAGAAGATTGTTCTCGACTTTACGCTCGTGGAGTATCTCTCCAGCGCAGCGTTGGGCAAGCTGATAACCATGCATAAGAAAGTGACCACAGCCAAAGGTAAGCTGGCATTGTGCAGTATTCAGAAAGACATTCTGGACGTCTTCAAGATCACACAGTTGAACAAAGTTCTGACGCTGTGTACGAATCTTGATGACGCCCTCACCAAATTCTGACAGCTCACTCGCCCGCGTAATGCGGGTGTTGTGGATCGTTCTTCCTTTCTGCGCTGCAGTTTCCTCTCTCTGTCAGATGTGGCCATGACGAATCCGGTGAAGCTGGAAATCATGATTCCAAGCAACACAGCCGATGGGCTTGGTGCTCAGGAAAAGCTGGTTGTCCTGATGGAGCAGTTTGAGTACAGCATGCGGGATGTCTTCGCAATGCGACTCTCGCTGGAAGAAGGGATTACGAATGCCATTCGTCATGGGAATAAGTTCGCCAATGACAAGAGTGTGATCATTCGCTGCGATATCAGTACCGAGAAAATGCGGGTTGTGGTGGTTGATGAGGGCGAAGGCTTTGATCCGGAAGATGTTCCGGATCCTACTCTGGAAGAGTTTATTGAACGCCCCTGCGGTCGCGGCCTGATGTTGATGCGCGCCTATCTGAATATTTGTGAATATTCAGATGGTGGCCGATGCCTGACGATGGAACGCGAGCGAAACAGTCCGCTGCCGATTCTGGAAGATTAGTTCTCTATCAGCCATGGTCTGATGGATGTGGGCCGGACCGAGCAGAGTGGGCTCCGGTATGTTCTTGTGTAGCTGACTTGCCGAAACTCGCTGGCGCTCGGTGCGGCCTGGGCAATCTTCGTTTCGACTGCGGTGTTTAAGCAGTTGTGCCACCGCCTGCTGTCCTCAACGATCCCTTTTTCCGGGTGTCACCATGCGCATTTCGATCGCTGTTATCCTCGCGTACCTGCATCTTGCAACTCATTCTCTGCCAGCCGCCGAACAACGCACTTTACCCATGAACTTTGTGTTCGTCGTGATCGACGACCTGGGCTGGGCTGATCTGTCATGTTACGGCAGTACGTTTCACGAAACTCCGCATCTGGATGCACTGGCCGCATCAGGAATGCGATTCACACAGGCCTACGCCGCTTGTCCCGTGTGCTCGCCAACTCGGGCCAGCATCATGACAGGGCGACATCCGGTTCGCGTGGATATCACAGACTGGATTCCGGGGCAGCAGACAAAACGTGATGCCAATTATCGTTTCCTGCAGATCGAAGATCGCAACGAACTGCCGCTGGAAGAACAAACAATTGCTGAAGTTCTGCACTCAGCGGGATATCAAACATTCTTCGCCGGCAAATGGCATCTTGGAGGAGAAGGATTTCTTCCAACGCATCAGGGCTTTGATGTGAATCTGGGAGGTGCTCATTACGGTCAGCCTCCGGCCGGCTACTTCGCACCATGGAAGAACCCTTGGCTCAAAGAACACCGCGACGGCGAATATCTCACGGAGCGACTGACAGAAGAATCCGTCTCGTTTCTCCGCCAGCGAGATCCCTTGCGCCCGTTCCTGCTGTTCCTATCTCACTACGACGTTCACACTCCCATTCATAAAGATGAAAAGCATTTCGATCACTTTGCAGAGAAAGTGAAAGGGCTCAACGAAACAGCGCCGGTTAAAGAACGACGTGGTCTCTCAAGAACTCAACAGGACAATGCTCAATATGCGAGTATGGTTTCCGCGATCGATGACAGCGTTGGAGAAATCATGGCCGCGTTGCATGAGCAAGGCCTGGAAGATTCGACGACGATTATCTTTACTTCCGACAACGGCGGACTCTGCACTTTGCAAAAGCCCGGCCCAACTTGCAATCTGCCGTTACGTTCCGGCAAGGGCTGGCTCTATGAAGGTGGCATTCGCGTTCCTCTGATTATCCGATCTCCGGCGGTTGCTAAACCCGGTGAAATCTGTGAGCAGCCCGTGCTCAGCACCGATTACTTTCCGACAATGATCGATCTGGCGAAGCTTCACCATTCTGCCGAGACACCGATTGATGGCATGACTCTGGTGCCGATGTTGTCCGGCAATCTTGCCCTGCAAACGCGTCCACTGGCCTGGCATTACCCGCACTACCATGGATCCGAATGGACTCCGGGAGCCGCCCTTCGCAGCGGAGACTGGAAGCTTGTCGAGTTCTACGAATTCGGCGACGCAGAACTCTACAACCTCGCGACAGATCCCGGCGAACAGAAAAACCTCGCCATGCAGAACCCCGAAAAGCTTCAGGAACTTCGAAGTGCGCTGGCCGAGTGGCAACGAACCCTAAATGCAAAAATGCCTGAGGCAAATCCTCAATGGAAGCCGCGGACGTCAATCCAACAGTGACCAGAGAACTCGAGGATTCGAACTAGCAAATTAAAAAACCGCCATGTGGTTCAGCTGAACCCCATGGCGGTCATATAGATACTATCCAAACCCTTTTCGGGCCGAACGCTTATTCGCCCGAGCTGCTTTCGAGGAAGCGAGCCAGCTTGTGGAAGTCGCTGTTGTGCTTGATGAAGCGGACAACAGTCACCAAAGTCTGTGGATCAACCAGTTGTTCGAAAGGCACAAAGTGCAGATCCAGCTGTCCTGACACAGACACCATCGCACCATTGAGCTTCTCTTCGCACAGGGCTCGGTAAGCACCGACGCCCAGCTGGCTGCCCAGCATTACGTCGAACGCATGAGGTCGTGCACAACGGCATTCGTAACCCAGTTGAAGACCGGTCACCTTGCGTTTCAGACCTGTCTGTTTTGTGAATTCGGCCATAATTCGCTTGGCGAACATCTTGCCAAGATCGACGTTAGCAACAGAAATATGCCCGTGATCATCGCGAGGCACGTCCTTCAGAACGTCGTCCGAAAGGAACTCAGCCAGTCCTTCGGCCAGTACGACGACGCCATATTCCTTTCCTTCTTTTTCCTGTCGATATCGCATCATACGGACAATTTTCCCGACGACTTTATCGATATCCATCACCTTGCGCTTGGGTGTGGAATCGGGAGTCAGATACTCACCCGTCATGTCTTCGACGCTGAGCACCATGTTGGCTTCGCCGGAGATTGCTGCTCCGTACGCCAGCCAGCCGGCACTGCGGCCCATGCTTTCAACAACGAAGTACGCACGAGCCGCTTCGGCATCGGCGTGCAGGTTGCGAATTTCGGTTCCCAACGTTTCGACGGCGGTAAAGTAACCGAACGTGAAGTCGATCCCCATGTAGTCGTTATCAATGGTCTTGGGAACATGCACAATCGGCATCCGCTTCATGTCGGCCGGAAGACGATCCTGGTACATCTTCAGCTTGTTGGCGGTCTTCAAAGTATCGTCGCCACCAATTGACACCAACGCGTCGACACCGATGGATCGCAGAGCATCGTAGACGCGTTTCAGAGGAGCAGACTTTTCCGGATCACTGAGGTGATCGGGCGAAGTGATCTGCTTGCCGGGATTGGCACGAGCCGTCCCGATAATGATGCCTTCCTTGCTGCGTGTTCGACGAAGCGAAACCTCGGTCAGGTTCTTGTAATGCAATCCTTCCACCAGCGGCGTCGATGGTGAGTATTCCATCAGATTGGAGTAGCCGTATCGAATACCGACAACTTCAATGCCGTTGCGAATGCAGGAGATGGCACAGGTTGAAATGACCGCGTTGGCACCAGGAGCCGGACCACCAGCAAACAACAAGGCGACGCGCTTAATTCCGTGAGACATGAACCGTTTTCCTTATGGACAGATTGGAGAAATGATGGGTGTCATGGACCGTCGAGTGACCGAAAACGCGGGTGCATGATCGCACCCGATGATGAGTACGATGGGCATTCCTGCCCGTCGAATCTCGTCGGACAAGAATGTCCAACCTACGTTCATGCCACACGATCCGCGTAACCAGTCCCGTCTCAATCAACGGTGACTGATTCTAAAATGTGCGTTCGACGAAGGTCGTGTCGATATTGAAGTCGACGAAGTCCGCGTGGCTGAACATCTTCCGAGCCAGCGGCAGAGTCGTCGCGATTCCCTCGATAACGAACTCACGCAAACAACGTCGCATGCACTGAATCGCTTCATCACGCGTTGGCTTGTGAACAATCAGCTTGCCGATCATCGAGTCATAATAAGGACTGATCGTGTAGCCTTCGTAAACATGTGAATCGAAGCGCACACCCGGGCCGCCTGGCAGACGCAGTTTCGTAATCGTCCCCGGACTTCCTCGGAAGCTATTGTCCGGGTCTTCTGCGTTAACTCGAAGTTCGATCGCACAACCCGTGTGCTTGATGTCTTCCTGCTTGAACGGCAACTTTTCGCCAGCTGCGATGAGAATCTGCTGCTTGATCAGATCGATGCCTGTGACAAGTTCCGTCACAGGATGCTCAACCTGAATTCGAGCATTCACTTCAATGAAGTAGAAATTGAAATTCTTGTCGACGATGAACTCACATGTACCCGCGTTTGTGTACCCAGCTTCTCGCACCAGATTCACCGCACAGTCACAAATCTTCTTTCGAACTTCGGCAGGAAGCTTTGGGGCTGGACTCTCTTCAATCAGCTTCTGGTGACGCCGCTGCATAGAACAGTCACGTTCCCACAGGTGCACGACATTGCCATGGTTGTCGGCCAGAATCTGGACTTCGACGTGGCGAGGTCTCTCGACGTATTTTTCCAGATAAACGCCCGCGTTTTTGAATGCCTTTTCGGCTTCGGCACTGGCAGCCTGGAGTCCGGCTCGAAGGGAAAT
>CAIJTV010000783.1:0-1835 GCA_903823635.1 uncultured Planctomycetaceae bacterium | reverse complement strand
TTCGCATCGATGCGAAGTGAACGGCGGCTGCGTCAAAGTACCTCCGTTCACCGGTCAGCTTTCCAGTCGTCGCCAAAATTGGGCCGGCCATAAAGACCGCATCACTCATTTCGTTATGAAATGGCATGACGGCCAACGCTTTTCCGGAATCATCAAAGATCTGATCCGCCGCGATGCGACACAGTGCAATCCATCGTTCACGATCTGCTCCGGAAGATCGTTCTGCCAATGCGGCAAAGAGAAGATGTCCGGCCTGCTCACTACCGGACTTTGGTACTGGCGACTCTTCACCCGTTCGAAATGGCTCCACAATCATGCGAACTTCGGCCGCGTGCTTTTCATCTCCGGTGATCTCCGTCAGCCTTAGCTTTGCCACCAACGGCAGCGCCGGGATGTAGGCAACCTGATCCAGCTTGTGACCGTAGACGTTCGCCAGCTGCTCTGCGACCTCTCGCGGAGTACGAGTCTGAGCGAACGCCGAACTGGTCGAAATCACAACTGCGATCAGCAAAAACAAGGTTGATTGCATGTGAAGCCCGTTTTGATGTGCGAGTTAACAGAAGGAAAAGAGACCTGAACGATAGCGGGATGGTTGTCCACTTGCCCCATCAGGCGAGCATGGTGCGTGGCAAAGATCGCATAATGCCCAATTGACCCGGAAAAACAGGATTTTGCGAGATTCCACAAGTTGCAACAACTCTCTCCGGTCGTTGCGAAGGATAGCGCCGAGCGTTACTCTATGACACTCGTTTTCACGTCCCGGAATGAAGATTCGGCAGACAGATTCCTGTCCGCCTTCGTTCGCCCTTATTCGCGCGGTAAGTGTTGCTCGCGCTCGGAGTACTCAAATGCCCCTCGTTCCTCTTCGTGTTGTTCTGGATCATGCTGCAGAAAACAACTATGGTGTTGCTGCGTTCAATGTTAACAATATGGAGCAGATTCAGTCGATCATGGAGGCTGCTCGCGAAACCGATTCACCGGTGATCGTTCAGGCTTCCCGCGGTGCTCGCTCTTACTCACAGGATAACTACCTGCGTCACCTGATGCTGGCTGCTTCTGAGCTGTATCCGGACCTCCCCATCGTTATGCACCAGGATCATGGCAACAGCCCGGCCACCTGCTACAGCGCGATCAAGTATGGCTTCACGTCCGTGATGATGGATGGCTCGCTGAAGGAAGACGCAGCGACTCCGGCATCCTACGAATACAATGTGAAGGTGACTCGCGAAGTTGTGCTCGTGGCTCACTCGATGGGAGTTTCTGTTGAAGGTGAGATCGGTTGCCTGGGACAGGTTGGACATGCTCCAGCGACACCAGCAGCCGGCGCTCATGCCCACGATAAGGATCTGGAAAAGGAACCCGGCGATCGCGACTCACACGCCTCCGGCGGCGCTTCGGGCGGCATGGATTCTTCGCACCTGACTGATCCTGAAGAAGCTGAACGCTTCGTCGCCGAGACTGGATGCGATGCATTGGCCGTCGCCATCGGCACCAGCCACGGTGCTTACAAGTTCAAGCACAAGCCGACGGGTGAGGTGCTGAAGATGTCTCTTATCGAAGAGATTCATCGTCGCCTTCCGAATACTCACCTGGTCATGCACGGCAGCTCGTCTGTCCCGCAGGAACTTCAGGATATCATCCGTCAGTTCGGTGGCCAGATGGAAGAAACCTACGGCGTGCCGGTTGAAGAAATTCAGCGAGGCATCAAGCATGGGGTGCGAAAGATCAACGTCGACACCGACTGCCGCATGGCCATCACCGGTGCGATTCGAAAGATCTTCGCTGAAAAGCCACGAGCTTTCGACCCACGCGAATACCTGAAGCCAGCTCGCGAC
>CAIJTV010000782.1:0-8526 GCA_903823635.1 uncultured Planctomycetaceae bacterium | reverse complement strand
TGTCTGTTGCTGTTGCCGAGTTTGATCTTCAGACAATCGGGATCTCAGCAGGGCCACTTCCGGATCGGCTTCATTTGTTCTGGGCCATAACCCAACAAGACCGACTGCCCCGCTCATGGATGCGACCAGACATATCCAGAACTGCCAGTCGCGGACGGAGAACGAACTGAATCCGGCAATCAGTGTCAGAAGAACACACGCCATGATCATGATCAGGGCGTTCCAGATTCGACGGGGAAACATGAGCAGTATCTCTTTGCTGAACGAGTCGTTGGGCAGGCGGCAGGATAACGTATACCAACGTATTCCTCATGCCCCGCGCCGGGAAACGAACATCTCGTGGAGCGAGATGGATGCAATTTCCTACAGAATGCTGCCGCAATTTGGCTGGGAAACAAATCGCCCGCAACGGCGGATAGACCAAACCTGAAAAAAATGTGACGATCACGTCGCGGAATTCGCTACCATAAACCCTGTAAAACAGAGCATTTTATTCTCCGCATGGTGTGAATTGAGGCCGGGTGTTCGCGGGATACCTTTAAGAAGTGAGCCTCAATCGTGGCCGCGCACAGAATAATCACCGGAAGATGACATGAAGCGAATTCGACTGGGCGCGGGGATTCTTAACCAAACGCCGCTGGACTGGGACGGGAATACTCAAAGAATCCTCGAAGCTATCCGGACGGCTCGCGAGCAGCAGGTCCATGTGCTGTGCCTTCCCGAGTTGTGTATCACCGGCTATGGCTGCGAAGACATGTTTCTTGCGCCGCACGTCTGGCAAACAGCCTGGGACATGCTGGAGAAAATTGCTCCGGAAACCGAGGGCATGATCGTCTCGGTAGGTCTGCCGTTATTCGTCACGAATGGCGTCTACAATACGGCCTGTGTCTTGTCGCATGGACAGATTGCCGGATTTGTTGCTAAGCAACATCTGGCTGGCGATGGACTCCATTATGAACCTCGCTGGTTCCGCCCATGGCCGGCGGAGATGACCAGCGAATATCATCACGATGGCCGGAGTTGGCCGATCGGTGACCTGCTATTTGAATGTGATGGTGTCCGCATTGGTTTTGAGATCTGCGAAGATGCCTGGGTCGCCGGAAGGCCCGGTAATCGCATGGCCGAGTGCGGT
Organism: uncultured Planctomycetaceae bacterium; assembly: GCA_903823635.1. Lineage (GTDB taxonomy): Bacteria > Planctomycetota > Planctomycetia > Planctomycetales > Planctomycetaceae > SXXK01. Next base: position 7,394 of record CAIJTV010000782.1, on the reverse strand, counting down.
GTCGATATTATCCTGAATCCCAGCGCGAGTCACTTTGCATTTGGCAAGCATGAGATTCGCAAACGATTTGTCCTGGAGGGATCTCGTTCCTTCGGCGTCAGCTATGTTTACGCCAATCAGTGCGGCAATGAATCGGGCCGAGCAATCTACGATGGTGGAGCTTTGATCGCATCGTGTGGAGACTTGATCGCCGCCGGAAAAAGATTCCTGTTTGCCGATGTGGATGTCACTGTTGCTGATGTCGATGTGGAACTCAGCAGGACTCGCCGAGCCAGCATTCACTCCATGACGGCTGATGTGTCTCAGAACATCTTTGATCGGATCGTAAATATTCCCGGGCGATTTGCCGAAGTGGAAAATGATTTTGATTCACCGCGGCACCTGTCAACGCCATCGCGATACGATGAGTTTACTCAAGCCGTTGGGTTGGGTCTGTTCGACTATCTTCGGAAGAGTCGTTCGTTTGGATTTGTCGTCAGCATGAGTGGCGGAGCAGATTCGTCGGCCTGTGCGGTTTTGATTCGCAGCATGGCGGAGTTGGGTTTGGCCGAAATCGGAATTTCCGGTCTCCGCGCGAAACTGTCGTATATCCCAGGCATCAACGATGCGAAGGGCATCGATGACCTGATGAAGCTGATGTTTGCCGGAGTTTATCAAAGCACCCGAAACAGTTCCGATGTGACTCGCATAGCCGCAGAGAAAGTCACGACTGGTGTCGGCGGCACATTTCTTGAGATCGACGTCGATCAGATCGTTCAGCTCTACACTGGTGCGATTGAAACGGCCATTGGTCGCAAACTGACGTGGCAGACTGACGATATTGCTTTGCAGAATATTCAGGCTCGAACTCGTTCGCCATCGGTTTGGTTGCTCACCAATATTCGCAACGCGTTGTTGCTTTCCACCAGCAATCGATCGGAAGCTGCCGTCGGATATGCCACGATGGATGGAGACACATCCGGCGGATTGAGCCCCGTCGCCGGAATCGACAAGGCGTTTTTACGCGAGTGGCTGCGACAGTTTGAGACGAACGGCTCTGCAGGTGTTGCGGCCGTTCCAACGCTGAACTATGTGAATGCTCAACAGCCCACAGCGGAACTGCGACCTTCCGAATATGAACAGACAGATGAAGGCGACCTGATGCCTTATCCGGTCTTAGACCACATCGAATGTCTGGCCATTCGCGACAAGTTGAGTCCGGCCGAAGTTCTGGAAACGCTGTTGCGAGAATCCGCGAAGCAGAGCCCTGCTCGATATTCGCCTGCTCAACTATCCGAATGGGTGCGACGCTTCTTCACGTTATGGTCGCGAAACCAGTGGAAACGTGAACGGTACGCTCCGTCGTTTCATGTGGACGACAAGAATCTCGATCCCAAGACCTGGTGCCGATTTCCAATCTTGTCTGGTGCGTTTCGTTACGAATTGAGCCGCCTTGGCGGAAAATAGAGCGGTAGTTTTCGAGGTTGCTCGTTTACCTTAGAGTGATGCGGGTCTTCCGGCTATTTCAGAAAGCACATACCCATGAAACGAGTCGACTTCATCAGCCCGGCTGCAAGACTTGAGGACGCTCTCAAACAACTGGAGGCGTCCTGGATGGCCACCAAAGAATCGTGGAACGATCCTATCAGCCAGAAGGTTGAGGATGATTTTCTGGTGCCGGTGCATGGTCAGGTTCGCAGCATGCTGGACGCCGTCCACAAGATGGCTCTCGTCATGCGCAAAGCCGAGCAGGAATGCCTGCATCCGCGGGAACGAAATGTCTCGTTGTAATCAGTCAGGCTGCAATCGTGACTCTCTTTCCCCATGTGGGTTCATCCCGGTGGTCCATGGGCTTCTGCATCACTTCTCGTTCTAATTCCCCAGCAAAAGATCTTTGTGTGCACAGGCATCTCGCCTGTACTTCAGAACCCGATTGCCCCAATTCAATCTTATCTCCTTTTACCCGGCCCACCGAATCTCATGCACGCTGAAATCATTGCCATCGGTTCAGAACTGACCTGCGGATCCAAGCTCGACACCAACAGTCAGTGGCTCAGTCGCGAACTGGAATCGCTGGGCTGGACCGTTTCGCGCCACACAACGCTATCCGATGATATGAACGCGATCATCAATGAATTCCGTGCAGCCGCCGATCGCGCGCGAGTTGTTCTCATCACCGGCGGACTTGGGCCGACTCTCGACGACATTACTCGGGACGCGTTAGCGGAAGCCTTTCAGCAGCCGCTGGTCCGTGATGCGGAATCCTTGCAGCAGATTGAAGCCTTGTTTGTGGCTCGAGGAAAAGTCATGCCGGAACGAAATCATCGCCAGGCGGATCGTCCGGAGAAATCTCAGGCACTGCCCAACAGTTGCGGAACGGCTCCCGGGATTCTGATGCGAGTGGAATCGTCGGCGGGACACTCCTGTTTATTTGCAGCGATGCCTGGCGTTCCGGCGGAGATGCGTCCAATGTACGAACGCCAGATTCAGCCGCATCTGCTGGACAGCAGCATGGTCATGTGTCGCCGAGTCATCCGGACATTTGGCTACGGGGAATCTGAAGCGGAACGACTGCTGGGAGATTTAACAGCGCGTGGACGGAATCCGGAAGTGGGCATCACAGCCAGCGAAGCTGTGATTTCTCTGTGGGTGACCGCTCGTGCAACATCAAAAGACGCAGCAGAAGTCATGTGTGAAGACACAATGCGGTTGATTCGCGAGCGTTTGGGAGAAACGGTCTATGCCGAAGGAAATGCCGAGCTGCATGAAGTCGTGGCGGAGTTGCTCACAAATCGACGATTGCGAATCGGCTTGGTGGAAGGATCAACCACCGGTGGTTTGATGGCTCTCTGGATGACCGAGCATCCCGCGCTCAGTGCGGTCGTGCAGGAAGCTCGTGTGATCACCGGCCACTGGAATCAGTCTGCCATAACATCAGCCGACAGCAACTCGCATGCAGTCGCAGACGCGTCAGAATGGCCAACAATTGCAGCACGGGTTGCCCGTGATGGACTTCAGAGCCAGTCCGTCGATTACTTGTTACTGTCATCACCGCACGAAGATGTTGTTTCTGAATCCGGTGTGACGTTGCGTCGAGGATCCGTGGCGATTGCGGGTCCGGACATGTTTCAGATTTTCGATACAACCATGTCCGGAAATCTCGCTATCTTCCGCCAACGAGCCGCTCGAACGGCCCTGAATCGCCTCCGGCTGTTGCTCACCGCAAAGTGATCCCTGGAAACCGGGAGCATTGTGAGCTGGCGTTGCCTTGAATCCATCAATGGGTTTCGAAGCCACAGATGATTCAAGGCAACTTTGGGCGACTGTACGGCACGTGGTACTGCAGTCCCAGCTGCCTGGACGCGACACAAGGGATTACGCCTTATCTGCAAAGCAGCCTAGCCCTCAGCCACTTCCACGTAGACCTTCAGGGCATCTCGATCTTCAACGAGCAGCCGCATCATTTCTTTGTAGTTATCGAGACCTTTCACGGGAGTCGTCAGGATTCTCTGAATGACACCGGGATAGGTTACTTCGCCCAAAGCCAGATCCGCGATTCCGGATTCGAAATGTCGGAAGTTGGCATTTACGGAACCCACCAACAACTTGTTTCCCAGAACCCAGTTCAGATTGATGTGGTCGCCGGGCACTTCGACCTTTCGTTGACCGCCTGTGATGCTGGTCCAGACGATGCAGCCGTTGTGGCCGAGAACCTGCATCGCCTCGAAAGCGATCGCACTGTTGCCGGTGGCTTCAATAATCAGGTCAGGCTTACCGTACTTCGCGGCAATTTCCGGCAGAGTCTGGTCGCCGGTGCTGATATAGGTTGCTCCCAAGCCCTCGGCAATCTCGGCCTTCAGATTTGGTTTCCGCCCGCGAGCCAACGTGAAGACTTCAAGACCGCGTAAACGCAGGGCCAAAGTTGACAGCAGGCCAATCTGGCCCGCGCCGGTCACCCACGCGCGTTTTGGCTGCCAAACCTGCAAGCGGCGTTGAGCCAGAAAGGCCTGTTCAACAGCCTTCGCGGCACAGCTCATGGGTTCGGCGAGCACATGCAGGTGCTTCAGGCCCACCGGCATTCTTACGATAAATTCTTCGTCGTCGACGAAGTACTCCGTCAGGTAGCCGTGGCGGAGGTTAATTCCACGTTCGTAGTATTGCTCCTCACTGGTAATATCAGATCGCCCGATCTGGTCGTAAATTGAGCTACCCGGACGTCGCACGGTACACGTCACATAGTCGCCGGCTTTCACCTTCTTTACGTTCGGGCCGACCTCCTCCACGATTCCGAAACATTCATGACCAATCACCAGGAAGTCGTACCCGGGAGGAGCATTCCCATAAAGTGCGTCATTGATTTCCCGGTCAGTCGCATCCACCCCCACTTTTAGCACCCGAACCAGGACGCCTGTCCCGTTTGGCACATCGGTCACCGCCGGTTTAGCGAGGTCGGCGAGATGAACACTGTCGGGAGTGCCCGGACGGACTGCAATGGCTTTCATAGAGAACAACTCCGAGGATACTAAATGCGGCCCAGCGACCTTAGCCGTTGGAACGAGGTGTCAGATGCAACCACAAGAAATTGTCAACTGTGAACGGATCCGGCGGCTGGTGTGACCGTAATGCTGCGAAAGTCGGTAGTCTTTAGTCTGCGTAAGATTAGCAGGTTAAATAACTTGCGGCGGAGGCACTGTCTGTTCAATCGACAAAGACGATTTTCGCGGATTCTAGGGGCTCGACATACAGTCACAAGTCATTTTTAATCAAACCTCCATCATCGGGGATACGCCATGCCTCCCATGTTTTGCATAGCCCCCGTTTGTGGTCACTTATTTTACTCACCCCACGTTACCGAATTGCCTCGATGACGTCTCAACTACTTGCTGTCGGGGGTAATTCGTCGACTGGTATAGCATTAAAAACGTAAAAACAGCACACTAAGCACAGAAGTGCGCATTGCGTCATGCGGCGTGAACGGCCTTCGGACCTCGTCGAAAAACGTTGACAGGATGCACTGCCCTGCTTGTGCATTCTTGGGATCCGGCGTTCCCAGCAACGGGTTACTCGTTTTCGAGGCATTTTCTGTAAAACACTCAGGAAGATCAGCCGGCCAAAGTGTCCGATGGATTCGGCCAGAAAGTATACGATGAAGGGTTCGTCAAAGTCATCTCCTCAGTCTGGTGAGAAGCGAGTCAGTCAGGTGGTTTTTGCCGACTCGGCGCAGTCGCAACCATCGCTGAAGATTTCTGAGATTCTGGTTCGTCAGAGGTGGGTAATTCTAGGCTCAATGAGCCTTGGGTTGGCACTGGCGTCGCTCTACTGGTCAAAAGCAAGAGTCTGGTATGAATCCAGCGCCAAGGTGCTTGTCAGCCAACGAGACCCCACATTGGCCTCTGGCGACAGTAAGGGCGAGAGCATGGTTGACGAGGACGTTCTCGCAAACCATATGGAGGTAGTTCGCAGCCGACGCATTGTTGAGGGGGCGTTAAAGCGTCACGACCTTACGGAGCTGCCATCGATTATGGAAAAGATCGCGGGCAAGAATAGTGATGCCGCGGATTACGTCATCAGCCATCTGAAACTCAGCCGTGGCGGTGAAGGTACAGCGAAGGATGCAAGAAGCCTGGCAATTCGCTTTGAGCATACCGATGCTGAGGATGCACGCCTCGTGCTTGAGGGGATCGTAGTTGAGTACCAGCTCTTCTTGAATGAGCAACTTTCCAAGGCGATGTCGGAAGCGAATTTGTTGGTAGAGGAAGCTCGCGACAGCCTCGAGAAGGAGTTGTCAGAAGTTCAACAGGAGTTCATCAATGCCCGGCAAAATGCTCCTGTGCTTTATCAGGGCGAAAACAGCGGGAACATGTATGTCGAGGGATATCGTAAGCTGCACGAAGAGCTTCTGGAGCTGGATATTCGCGAATCGGCGATTCGCTCTCGACTTGAAAAGGCAAAGGCAGTCCTGACCACCAAAGGTGAGGAAGGACAGATTCTTATAGAGGATCTCGGGATCATTGACACGGAAAGTCTGACCCGACTTGGCATCTTTTCTGGCATGCAGTCGAATGCGGCCAGAGGAACGGATTTTCTTTCTGGTCAGGCTGACCGTGCTGAACAGGCCCGTCTTACCAGCGACCTGATTGTCATGGAAACTGATCTGAGAAAGATGAAAGCTGATCTGGGTGGGAGGCACCCGGATGTGAAGAAGCTTGAAGACCAGATCCAGTACATTGCTGAGAAGCTTGCCGAGCGTGAAGAGGGTCTCAAGCCCACCCTTGAAGCCGTTGAGCTCACTCCGCGCGGGCTCCTGTCAGCGTACATTGCGTTCCTCGAAAAAGATGCAACGGAAATTTCTGAGACGCGTGTTGAGCTGACCACCAAGATGAACGACGCCGAGAAACTCGCTCGACAGCTTGTGGAGTATGAACTTAAGGAAGGCATGATTAAGTCCAGGGTTGATCGAACACAGATTTTGTTCGACGGACTGGTTGAGCAATTGAGGGGGCTCGACGTGGCCTCGGGAATGCACGGCTACATTCATGAGCTTCTTGAGTCACCTCGTAAAGGTGTAGAGATTTGGCCAAGCCTGCCTCTGTGTGGGGTTGGTGGGCTGATGATGGGATTGGTTGCAGGATTGTTTGCGTCCCTGCTGATTGATCAGCTCGATACTCGATTCCGCACATCATCTGAAATTGACAGTGCGATCGGTCTGCCGATTCTTACGCGAGTGGGAGGCTTCAAAACCGATGGCGCGTTCCCTATTGTTGCTGACAACTCTCCTGAAGGAGAGTCCTTCCGCATCCTTCGCACATTGTTACTGACCGACATTCGTGCCGGGAATCTCCGAGTTATCTCTGCGACGAGCCCACTGCCAGGAGACGGTAAGACCACGATTCTGGCGAATATTGCAGCCTCTTTCGCAAAACTCAACATGACCGTTGTCATGATCGAGGGAGACATGCGACGACCGACGTTCCATAAGAGATTCAACGTTCCTGATGAGCGAGGACTCTCGGATGTTCTGAAAGGCAAATGCAGTCTTGACGACGTCCTGATTCCGTCCGGTGTCGCAAATCTGACGTTGATGACTTCGGGAACTGGAGCTGCTGACCCATCAGAGCTTCTGCAGAATTCCGTGTTTGATGAGTTGCTGGTTGCACTGAAAGCAAAGTTTCAACTGGTGATTATTGACGTTGGTCCGGTACTTGCTGTCTCAGATCCGTTAATCGTCGCACAGAAATCTGACGGAATGCTGCTGGTCGTTCGGTCATCTAACGATACTCGCCAGCAGGTCATTGATACCGTCGAAACGCTTCGGTCCGCGAATGCGAAGATGTTGGGATGTATTGTCAATACCTATGGCAGTGGCCATGAGTTTGAACGCAGAGGCTACTACGGCTACTACTATTCAGACAAGA
>CAIJTV010000781.1:0-2072 GCA_903823635.1 uncultured Planctomycetaceae bacterium | reverse complement strand
GGATTGATTGACGGCGTTCCATTTGCGTCGCAAGGTATGCGGTGATTGCATTCCGAATTCGATCATCACTTCGCAGAAGCGACGGGATGGATGAACCTTGGCTTTGAGCTAGATTTGAGGGAATTCTGAACAATCACAGCTTTTGCCAACGGAACGGGGCGGATTGGGGCGTAAGGCCCGCCACAGTTTTCAAACAGATTTACCGATTTTCTGTTGATAGACTTTTCAGGATCGTTGCCGGTATAGGCGGTAATTGTCTGCGGCTGAAAAGTGGTGGCAGAGAGCAGATAGCCGAAATACACAGGCTACGTTTGGCGTTGTGTAAGTCTACGAATGGTTGTCGTATTTCACTCACGTCTCAAGGCACGACGTTAGGGTGTGCATGCCGAGTCGAGTGTTCAGAATCATCCGCGGCGCCGAAGTCTTTTCGTGGCGACAATTATCCAGTTCGGAATCCAGTCGAACGCCCACAAGCTTCTCGACATCAACCTCCAGCGTTGAGGCACTCGTATTCCGGATGTCCTCAGCCAGCCGCAAAGTTGCGGCAGCCAACCCTAATTGATCCAGGATCGCGGGTCGCAGCCCTCGAACAATTCGTCTGAGTTCGTCATGAATCCCGGACCCCATTTCTCTAAGCGTCCTCGCGTTATCGCATGTCTTTGAGTCGCCCGTTGTTTCCTCCAGTGCACGGAGCCCCAGCATGAGACTTGTGAGCGACTGACCGATTCCATCGTGGATCTCCCGAGTAATCCTCTGACGTTCCTCTTCCTGTGAGGTCAATGCCCGACGCAGAAAAAGCATATGACTCTGGGCCATTCGCTGTAACGGACGGAGTGCCGTCAACCACAAAACTGGAGCCACAACTAATGTCAACAAACAGGCATCCAACATCGCTTCACATGTTGTGCCGCAACCTGCCGGCAGAATCAGCGGCAGGAGCTTCATGATCAGATATTCCGCTCCGAACGTTGTCGCCAATGCCAGCAACAGCAGCCCTTGTGGCTTCAGAAGTCGAGTCGTTAGTTCCAGTCGAGCCACCATTTCAAGGACCTGCAATCAAAGGTACCAGACAACCGTACTTTATCCGCGTAAGAGCTGAGAGTGAAGACGCACAGAACTGTGATAAGACTGACATTGTTCTGATGGTGAGGCAATTCCCTTGAACAATTCCTCGTTGTATTCGCCGAGACTCAACTGAATCCACCATCACCACAGTAGGTCTTTTGGCACGCCGTGTCTGCCGGGGAGAGTTTGATTTCATACTGTTGACAGATTGTCTGCTGCCGGGGATTCCCCGGCAGATTAATGGCCTTCTTACACCTTCCATCCGTGTTCTCTGACCGTTCGTTGACTTATGGCCGAGCGGATCGCGGCGGTTTGGAAGCCGTAGAACCATCGAAGGTTCGGGGGCGTCACATATCGAAACGTAGCATTCCAGGGGTCTGTAATTGTGTGTTTCGGCCAGGATTGACATAGGCGATTTTCTGAAAATCACATGCTGAACGATTTCAGCATTCGCTTTCGTGTTTGCTAGATTCATGCCTGATTGTCAGTTTCTGGCATTTTTGAATCAGACAGAGGAGGATCGAATGAAAATCCTGATGGCATGGATGAGTGTGCTCGCAGCGGGGATATCCCTCGCGTGGGTCGGCGGTGCTGATGAGGCGAAGACAGAAAAATCCGAGGTTGCAGTGACGGAGCTTCTGCCGTCCAGCAGCTTTCTGCTCGTTACTTTTGATGGAACCGCAGCCCACTTGCCGGCGATCAAAGAGACGGCCGCGTGGAAGGCTCTGGAAGAAACCGAACTGACGGCGAGACTGCTCGACATCGGGCAAATGTTGATTTCTGCCGCTGGTGAAGAACAAGGCGTTCTGGCAAGAGAAGCCATCGAGCATCTGCGACAACGGGGCTTTTCAATCGCGGGCAGCATGTCAGGCAGCGGTGACGGCTTCAGCCCCTTTGGTCTTATTGTCCTGCATGACGCCGGTAAATTTCTTGAAGTCCTTGAGCCGTTAATTCAGCAGGCCGCCGCGTCAGCTCGCGAAGAAGTTCAGCTGAAAAGCATTGAAGGT
>CAIJTV010000780.1:0-2058 GCA_903823635.1 uncultured Planctomycetaceae bacterium | reverse complement strand
TATCCCTCAACCACAAGCTTCCGGTCAGCATCACTTCAGTCAACACCGGCAACTGACCACGTTCACGCAGACCGGAGAACATCGGTTCGAATTTCGGAACAAAAAGTGTCGACAGGACCAAAAACATCAGGCTGCTGACGGCAATCAAGAAACCAGGATAGCTCAATGCTCCCAGTACTCGGGATCGCAGTTGCAGCTGTCGCTGAGTGAGTGTTTCCAGTTCCTTCAGAGCGTCGGCCAGAAAAGCACCTTCAAGGCTCGCACGAACGATGGCGATTTCAGCCTGCTCAAACATGCCCGGATAGTCGGCCATGCATTCTGCAAAGCTGCGACCATCAATGACTTCCGCGTGAATAACTCGCAGAATCTCAGCAAAACGAGGATTCGAGGCCACGTCGCCGATCAGCTTCAGAGACTGTGCCAGTGGCATACCGGCCTTCAGCAGCGTGGCCAGCTTGCCGTAGAAGGCACAAATCACGGATCGAGGAACGCGGTCGGAAAAGACTCCGCTGGCAGCAGCCTGCTCGGCAATTGAAACAGGCGTCAGAGATTTCTGTGACAACTGACGAGTCACTGCACGTCGAGAAACAGCGTCCAATGCTCCCTGAACTCGATTGCCGGTCAGATCAATTGCTTCGTAGGTGAAAGTTGTCATGGTGCCCTGTCTCCGTGTCTGCTGTTTCGATTTCTTGTCAGACCAACAGAGGCAAGGCACATTCCATTCGTGGTGCGAGTTGCGTAATCCGCCGTGCCATAGCGGCTTTCGAATGACCGACTCAGGGAATCCCCACCTGCGATTCCGGAGCCCGACGCTCGGGAAAAAACGGATCTCCGTCGGCAACTCTTAAATTCACACGGGAAGTGTTCGAGGACTTCCCCTCGCAGCCTGTTTGTGTGATCGTGAGCTGTTTTTTACGAGGTTCCTGAGCAACAAAAGCCACAACAAATGATGCCTGTTGTCGACGGATGTTTTCCTGACGTGTCACCTCAGCGCGAGCAGGACACCCTTACTCCGACTCGCGGGCAAATTGAGGCCTGATGCATCGAAACACTGATTGACACCTCTTATTGTCGACCTAAGTTCTCAAGGAACACCTAACAAAACCGGGACGGGCTTCTGAGCAAACAAGAGGACGCTTTCAAGTCAGCATCGGGAGGGGGCCTGTCCCGGTTTTGTTAGTGCCTCTAGGTATGGTTTCCGCATGTGTCAGATGTGCTTGAGAACGGATCAATGTTTCAGTTGTCTCCACTGGTCAGAATCGCGGTCGATCGGGGATTCGTCCCCGCGAGCGAAGTGCAATCCTTTCAGGGGCTGGATTCCCAGAATGTGATTGAAGCCATCCTGCGGAATCCGGCAACGTCGGAACGACAGTTTCTGATGGCCATTGCCGAACACCTGGCACTGCCCTTCGTGGATCTGTCGACAATTGAGATCGTTGATTCCCTGATGCGGATGATTTCTCCGTCCATCCTGTTTCGTCATCAGGCGATCCCGGTGGAACTGAATGGAGACTGTGTCACAATTGCCGTCAGCAATCCGTGCGTCGAATCTCTGGGCCAGGAAGTTGAACAAGCGACCGGACTGGATGTTGAACTGGCACTGGCGGAAACCAACCAGATCCGCACACTTCTGAAAGACCGACTTGGTATTGCCGGGGGAACTCTGGAAGGCATGCTGGATGATGACAGCCGACCAGCCGATGCAGTCACTGAGGGCGACGACGAAAACAGCCTCGCGAACGAATCTTCGATTGTCAGGCTGGTAAACGAACTTCTGAGCGATGCGATTGCTTCAGGAGCAAGTGATATTCATCTGGAACCGTCGCAGCATGGATTCGGCGTGCGTTATCGAGTCGATGGACTCATGCTGGATCAAATCGTTTCCCGCGAGATGGATCGCTTTCACGCCGCCATTGTTAGTCGACTCAAAATCATGGCGATGCTGAACATTGCCGAAAAACGTCTGCCGCAGGACGGTCGAATTCGCTTTCAGGCCTCGCGTGAAGAAGTGGATGTGCGTGTCTCCACAATTCCGATGATCCATGGAGAAAGCGTCGT
>CAIJTV010000779.1:0-3346 GCA_903823635.1 uncultured Planctomycetaceae bacterium | reverse complement strand
CGTCAGCGGGACGGACTCCGGAAAACTGGTCGAGTTAATGGAGCAACTTCCGAGCGAAGGCGGTACCAACATCGAAGCAGCTCTGCAACTGGCTTTCGAAAAGGCATCCGCTCAACTGACGCCCGGTGTTCAGAATCGCATCGTGCTGCTGACCGACGGAGCGGTGAACCTCGGCAATGCGAATCCCGAAAGCCTGTCGCAAATGGTGGAATCGATGCGAGCGGCCGGCATTGCTTTCGACGCTGCAGGAATCAGCGCGGATGGTTTGAATGATGAAGTCCTGGAAGCCCTGACTCGCAAAGGCGATGGACGATACTACCTGATGGATTCTGGCGAAGCGGCTGACGATAACTTTGCTCAACAGATCGCCGGGGCTTTGCGTCCATCCGCCAGCAATGTCAAGGTGCAGGTGCAATTCAATCCCAAGCGAGTTGGTCAGTACAAACTTCTGGGCTTCGAAAAGCACCTTCTTAAACAGGAAGATTTCCGAAACGACGCTGTTGACGCAGCCGAAATGGCGGCAGCTGAAGCGGGCGTTGCGATGTACCAGTTCGAAGCGAAGCCGGATGGTGAAGGCGACGTCGGTTCGGTGTCTGTGCGGTTTAAAGACCTGTCAACAGGTGAAATGGTCGAACATCGCTGGCCAATTCCGTACGAACCCGAGGCAGCTCGACCGGACCAGACAACGCCGTCACTCCGCATCGCGACAACCGCCGCGATGCTGGCCGCAAAGCTCAAGGGTGAAGCTCTGGGAGAATCGGTTGATCTGCAGACGTTGTCACAGTTGATCGATAGCCTGCCGTCACAGATGCAAAGTCAGACGCGAGTTCAGCAGTTGAAGCTCATGATTGAACAGGCCCGACAGATGAGTGCGAAGTAGCGTCGTATTCGTGAACACCCATTGCGATTTCGCCCCAAATGGGGCAACCACAAGTCAGCCTGGGGCAACGCCCCAGGGAACCGATCCACAATACATTCCAAGCCCCAACGGGGCGACACAAAGACATATCAAAACGGGGATCCATGGTCGTCGAAACAATGACATGCGTTCGCCACGGGTGTGGATCATGCATGACATCAAAACACACAATGGTGTCGCCCCTTCAGGGCTCAAACATCACGGTGGATTTCTAACCCAGGGCGTTGCCCTGGGCTGACATGTTGATGGCCCGTTGGGCCGCAAACGCCCATTGCGGTCGAACAATCCCGTTGGGCCGAAACGCACATTGCCGTCGAACAAACCCGTTGGGCCGCGAACACCCAATGCGATTCCGCCCCAAATGGGGCAACCACATAAGAGCCTGGGGCAACGCCCCAGGAGAGACATCAAAAAAACGCCCCAAGCCCCAACGGGGCGGCACTGTGACTCAATCGAGATAAACCAATGAACCTCATCAAATACATGTTCCTCATTGCGTTATTGAATCAATCGATTAATGCCCAGGAGCCCAGCAACGCAACCAGCGTTAACACGTCCATTGGCAGCGACGGAACCGGTACCATCGTCGTTGAAGCGCACGGGCAATTGCCGAAGCCGCCCTTGTTCTTCACAGCAACCAGCAATGCCACGGCGCAGGTGGGGGCGGAGTTCATTGAGCAGACGATAGACGTCGCGATGAAAGTCGTACAGGGCGAAGCGACTACGCTGAGCCTTGGGCTGGCCGGGCAGGATGTTGTTACCGAAGTTCAGAGCGAACAGTTGAAGTCATGGTCCGTGAGGCAAGAAGGGGCTGCTCGGTTTCTTGATCTGAATGTCAACACGAATACCACGGAGTTGAAGATCCTGGTCAAAATCCGTTCGCGCAAGCTGGATCTGAAGAATCCGGAGACCATTGAGCTTTCTCATCTGACTCCCGGCAGTGCAGTTGGCTTCGATTCGAATTTGGTTCTTCAATACTCACCGGGAGTTGAAGGGGCTGTGACCGAGGCCACGGGCTTTGCACCGCTGAATGAGGGGTTGCAAGCTGCCGGAACCAGGCCAACACGATTTCGATCATCAACCGGTGGTCTGCTAAGGCTGGTTGTGAATCGAGCCGGTACAACTCCGGGGCCTGTCGAACTGACCGAGACGAGCCTCAACGGGACGTCGCATGCGAATGGAAACTCGGTGCTCTTTCAATACCGCGGCACTGCTGTTGTGACGGTCGACAATGCAGAAATCACAATTCTCTCCGGCATTGCGGCTCCCAGTTCGGTTCCGGCAGAAGCCAGCTATCGGCTGCGTCTTGTGACGGAGAACGGCATCCCGGTTTACAAGCTGATTTTCCCAAAGGCTGGCACGTTTCCAATCTCGCTGGAGTTCGTGGCCACTCTTGGCCAGCCCGCCGCCAACAGTCGAAACTTCGACTTCACCGTCGCGACCAGTGCCGTTGTTCCGTTGACTCTGAACGGGCTTGGTGCGGATCTTGAATTCCAACGCGATCAGGAGTCGGTGGCGCCTTTGCGCAACAACGAATCGTGGATCGGATTTCTTCCGGCAACGGGTCGAGCCAAAGTGCAATGGAAAACCGCCCGCCAGGCCGGCGAAGGCAAGCTGTTCTTTTCCACCACGGGAAAGATCGAATCTCAGGTCGGAGCCGGACTTTTGCGGCAGGATCATCTGATTGACTATCAGGTTCTTCAGGGCGAACTGAAATCGATGCAGATCCTTCTGCAGGGGCCCGGAGAAATTCTGGAAGTGCAGGGCGGCACGACCGTCGTCGGCTGGACCGTGACGGCTCAGGGAGACAATCGAATTCTGGAAGTCACGCTCAGTCAGCCCGTGACAGGCATGAACCAGATCAAGGTGCGCAGTCAGACGCCGCTGGGAGCATTCCCGGTGACTGTTCAGGGACTTCGTCTGAATCCGGTCGGCTCCATTCGCCACTCAGGTCACCTTCGTCTCTCCAACATTGGATCTGTGCGTCTTCAGCCGACAGAGCTGAAAGGACTTTCGCAGCTGGCTCCCGAACAGTATCCAGGCGATGCGATTCAGGCGCGTCAGTCATTTGTGTATCGATTCCCGGCTGCCGATTACGCGTTCTCGGTCACCGCAGACAGCATTGAACCGGAAGTCAGTGTTTCTGAAGTCGTCGCCTACGTGCTGACGGAAACTGATCGCATCATCAGTGCGGATATTGAGCTGGATGTGCGAGAAGCGGCCATTCGAGAATGGAACTTCAGCATTCCGACTGATTACTCCGTCGTCTCCGTCACCGGCGCCAGTGTTTCGGATTATGTCGCAGCGACAACGGTCGAGGAGAATCGTCGCAATCTGAAAGTTGTCTTTGGCCAGGATGTTCTGGGCCGGCATCTGGTGACTCTGCGGCTGGAGAAGAGCGAAGCCGCCGTCGCCGGTGCGTGGGTT